>CAJKFZ010000016.1 GCA_905199285.1 uncultured Ruminococcus sp. | reverse complement strand
ATTTAACTGTTTGGACAATAGACAAAGTATACAAAAAAGGTCTTTGGATTGTGTGCATTGCAACAAAATGTTCCAGATGAAAAAAAGAAAATAGTCTAAACTGTTGACATGAACTTAAAACTGGACTATAATTAACTTGAAAATAGTTTGAGATGTGGGCGAGTTATATCCGCTTGCAGTGTACGAGGTATTTTCGTATGATTTTTCCGGCGGAATAACCCTCGGAAAATCAATACTCATTTTCAAACCACTATAAATTTATATTATTATGAGAGGGGTAAAACTTATGATAAGCAAAAAGAACAAGGCTCTCGTTGCAGGAATTCTTGCAGCAGCTACTTCTGTTTCAGCTATCCTTCCTGCTATGGGTTCAGCAGCTGAAAATCCGTATGCTTCTGAGAACGGCGCTAACGAAAGCTATGCATCAATGTTCGAATCACTTTATGCTGACGTTATCACAAACGGTCAGGAAAACGGTTACCTGAGCAGCCAGACAAACGGCGATTCATTTGGTATTCCTTACCATTCTGTTGAGACACTCTGTATCGAGGCTCCTGACTACGGTCACGAAACAACATCAGAGGCTATGTCTTACATCGCTTGGGTTGCAGCTATGCACGATGTACTCGTTAAAGAGGGCGTTATCGAGGGTTCTAATGACATGAAGAAGGCTTGGAACACTCTCGAAGCTATCATTCCTGGCTGGTCTAAGGCTGCTGGCAGATCTGACATCAGATATAATACTATCTGGAGTCAGGACAGACTCAAGGCTGATACAGCTTATGAAAAGGATACACCACAGGAGTATCCAACACAGAATGCAGGCGTTGACGCTATCAATCCTTTGTTTGACGTTTATAAGTCAGCATACAGCAGCGATAACGGTTACTATCTTATGCACTGGCTCGCTGACGTTGATGACTGGTATGGTTTCGGCGGCGGCAACGGTAAGTTCACATTTATCAATACATTCCAGAGAGGCGAGCAGGAATCTTGTTTTGAAACTGTTCCGCATCCTTGTCTTGAAGAACTTAAATACGGTAATAACCGTGACGGTATCAAGGGTATCTTTAACGGCGTAGGCAATGTTGCTCCTCAGTATGCATTTACAAATGCTCCTGACGCTGAAGACCGTGCTATCCAGGCTGTTTACTTTGCAAATACATGGGGCGTTGATACAGGCGATCTTTCTGATCTTGCAGGTAAGATGGGTGACCAGTGCCGTAACGATATGTTTGATAAGTATTATCATGCAATCGGATGCCAGGATATTATGTCCTCTGGCAGCGCAGGTACACAGAGCCAGCACTACCTCATGTCATGGTATACATCATGGGGCGGAGCTCTCGGTAACTACGACTGGGCTTGGCAGATCGGATGCTCACATTCACATCAGTTCTATCAGAACCCACTTGCAGCTTATGCTCTTGTTACAGACAGCAAGATTAATGCTGGTATGAAGGCTAACAACGCACAGGCTACATCTGACTATAAGGAATCTCTTAAGAGACAGATCGAAATGTATCTCTGGCTCCAGTCTGTTGAAGGTCCTTTCGCAGGCGGATGTACAAACTCTTACAGAGGTCGTTACAACAAGTATCCGGATGGATATCCAACATTCTACAACATGGTTTATGTTCCGCATCCTGTATATGCTGACCCGGGTTCAAACCACTGGATCGGTAACCAGGTATGGTCAACTCAGCGTCTTGCTGAACTTTACTACTATGTAAAGACTAAGGGTGATACAAGCGGAGTTAAGCCTGCTGGTATGTCTATTGAAGAGGCTCTTGAGAAGCTTCTTGAGAGATGGATTGGCTGGTTCGAGGAGAATACTCACTTCGATTGGACTGCTCCTGACGGAACAGACTACACATACTGTATTCCTTCTAACCTCGACTGGGGTTCATCCGATACAGACTATACATGCGTACCTGACACATGGACAGGTAAGTATGACGAAAATGGAAACCAGAAGCTCCACGCTACAATTACTGGCTACGGTCAGGGAGACGTTGGATGCGTATCCTCACTCTGTGAGACACTCATCTACTACGCTGCTGCTAACGGAGTTCCTGCTTCTGAGGCTTATGAAGAGACAGCTAAGGACGATTCTGTAGCTGCTAAGGGTCTCCGTCTTGCTAACAAACTCCTCTCCGCTCAGTGGGAGCAGGGTCGTGACGAGATCGGTATCTCCTTCATGGATCACAACGGAAGCCTTAATCGTGTATTCGAGCAGGATGTTTACATTCCTACAAACTACACAGGAACTATGCCTGATAGCTCTAAGCTTGAAAATGGTGCAACATTCATCTCTATTCGTAAGAATTATGAGAAGGATCCTATGTATCAGGAACTCAAGAAAGTTTATGATGCAACAGGTAAGACTGACGGTTACGAGTATAAGCTCCACAGATTCTGGCACGCTGGTGACGCTCTCATGGCTTACGGTAACATGGCTCTTCTCTATCCTGAGGTTAAGCCAATTACAGAAAGCGAAGATCCAGATATTCTCTGGGGTGACGCTAACTGCGATGGTAAGGTAGATATGTCTGACGCTGTTCTTATTATGCAGTCACTTTCAAATCCTGATAAGTATGGTCTTAACGGTTCTGATCCTACTCACATTACAGAGAAGGGTCAGCTCAACGGAGACGTTTACGAGAACGGTACAAGTGGTATCACTAACGAAGATGCTCTTCAGATTCAGAAGTTTAAGCTTGAACTTGTTAAGTCACTTGATCCTAAGGATTTCGTTAAGGAATAATTCAATAAAATTAAAGGGATGCTCCGGCGTCCCTTTTTATTTTTGCAAAACACTTGCTTTTTTTTGCTGAAAGTGTTATAATAAATTTGTATACATATATGGAAATTTGTGTGCAAAACTAAATGGAAAGCAGGGGATAAGGTGCTAAAAAGTATGACCGGCTACGGCAGGGCTCAGAAGATCCTTAACGGCAGAGATATTACAGTGGAAATTCGCTCCGTTAATCATAGATATTACGAGTATACTTCGAGGATTCCAAGAACCTACAGTTACATTGATGAAAAGCTGAAAGCTCTTCTTAAAACAGGTATTTCAAGAGGAAAAGTCGATGTTGCTGTAACTATAAACAATATAGAGGGCAAGGACTCTGAGATCGCAGTCAACAAGAACATTGCAGAAGGCTATGTTTCAGCACTTAGGGGGATTTCGGACGAACTTGGTCTTAAAGACGATCTTACACTTTCAAACTTGATAAAACTTCCCGATATTTTTAATATTCAAAAAACCCCGGATGATGAAGAAATGGTTTGGAATGATGTTTATGAGGTTACAAATGAGGCTTTGGAAAAGTTCATTGATATGAGAGGTGTCGAGGGAAAACTGCTCGGCGAAAATATTATTGAAAAGGCTGATTATATCCTTGAAATGGTTGAAAAGGTCGAGGAACTTTCTCCGCAGACTGTTGAAAATTATCGAAACCGTCTTTATAAAAAACTCAGCGAAGTTCTGGAAGATAAAAATATTGACGATCAGAGGATTCTGACCGAAGCTGCGGTATTTTCTGAGAAAATTGCTGTCGATGAAGAGACAGTTCGCCTTAGAAGCCATATTTCTCAGCTGAAAACTATTCTTGAGTCGGATGAAGCTGTTGGAAGAAAACTCGATTTCGTTGTTCAGGAGATCAACCGTGAGGTAAATACGATCGGTTCAAAAGCACAGGATCTGAATGTGACTAAAATTGTAGTTGAAATGAAATCGGAAATCGAAAAGATCCGTGAACAGATCCAGAATATCGAGTAGGTGCAATTGATGAAGCTTATAAATATCGGCTACGGAAATATGGTTTCCGCCGAAAGAATAGTTACGATAGTCAGTCCTGATTCTGCGCCGATAAAAAGACTTGTTCAGGAGGCTCGTGACAGCGGAAACGCTATAGATGCGACCTATGGAAGAAAAACAAGAGCGGTTATTATTATGGACAGCGGACATATTATCCTTTCGTCCCTTATTACCGACACTCTTGCAGCAAGAATCAATGGTTCAGGAGGTAATGATGACCATGAGTAAAGGCAGACTTATAGTCTTTTCTGCACCGTCCGGCTGCGGAAAGGGAACTATGCTTGCCGAAATTCTTAAAGATGAGAAATTTTATGTTTCTGTTTCGGCAACTACAAGAAAACCTCGTGAGGGTGAAGTTGATGGAGTAAATTATCACTTTATCAGTCGTGAGGATTTCTTGAAAAAAATCGAGGAAAACGCTTTTATCGAACATGCTGAATACTGTAGTAATTTTTATGGAACACTCAAAAGCGAAGTCGATAACAAGCTTGAACAGGGAATCAATGTGATTCTTGAAATAGAGGTTCAGGGAGCTATGAAAATCCGTGATATACGTCCGGATGCGATTTTCGTGTTTGTAGCTCCGCCTTCAATAAACGAGCTTCGCCGCCGTCTCAAAAAAAGAGGAACGGAATCCGATGAGGTTATTGAAGAAAGAATTTCCAAGGCTGTCGGCGAGATAATGCTGGCTGAAAAATATGATTATGTTGTTGTCAATGCTGCCCTTGAGGACGCCGTAAGCGATTTTCTCACGATCATTCGTGCAGAAGAACTTAAGAGCGAATTCTCAGGTGAAATTATAAATGAGGTGTTAAAAAATGCTTAGACCTGCTGTAAATCAAATTATTTCAAAAAATGAGAGTTGTTATTCACTTGTTATTGCCGTTGCAAAACGTGCAAGAGAAATTTCTGAAACTCTCTACAAAAACGGTGAAACCCTTGAGGAAAAGCCCGTTAAAACTGCTGTTGAAGAAATCGCAAGCGGAAAGTGCAAAATTGTAAGCACTGCTGAAGTCTCAGCAGAATAATGTCGCTGATTGCGGAAACAGCTGTAAGTGGAACGTCATATTCGTTCGACAAATTGTTCAGCTATGTTGTTCCGGAAAATTTTTGCGGTAAAATAGCCTGCGGATGCAGAGTTCTCGTTCCTTTTGGAAGCGGCAATAAGCGAAGGATAGGGATTGTGATGAAACTATCCGAAGGTGACGGGAAGAAGCTTAAAAACCTCGTTTCTCTTATAGACGATAATCCGGCGCTTTCAGATGAACTTATCAGACTTGCTTTTTACCTGCATGAGCAGACTTTCTGCACATATTTTGACGCTGCAAAAATCATGCTGCCATCAGCAATGAGCGTGACCGTTAAGGAACGGTTCAGTATTGTAAAAAATTTTGATGCTCATGAAAGTCTTTCGGAGGAAGGTGCAAGGCTCCTTGCAGAAATCCATTCTCCCGAAACAGATTTGAACAGCTTTCTGGAAAATTATATTGTTGAAAACGGAAGAGCAGTTGTGGACGAACTCTGCGATTCCGGAGCTGTCATTTCAGACAACGTTTTCAGACAGTCAGTCGGTGATGCGACTATGAAAATGGTTCGTCTTACGGACGAATTTCTGAGAGAGCCGGAGCGTTTTAAGCTTACTCCAAAGCAGAAGCAGGTTGCTGATTTCCTTTTGGAATACGGTTCAGCAGCGGAAAAAGAAGCTGCATATATGTGCGGAGTGACTGCCGCTGTAGTTAAAAGACTCGCTGTAAATGGCGCTGCCGAGGAGTATGAAGCGGAAATTTTGCGTGGTGTAGATGATGGCGCAGAAACCAGATGTGATCCCGATTCCATTGTACTTTCAGTTGAACAGCAAGCAGCTCATGATGCGGTTTTCGCTCAGATTTTTGAGAAAAAACCGGCTGCTTTTCTCCTTCATGGAGTGACGGGAAGCGGTAAAACTTCCGTTTTTGAAAAGCTTATTGCAGATACGATAAGGCTTGGCAGACAGGCTATTCTGCTTGTTCCGGAAATCGGTCTTACTCCGCAGATTTTGAAACGTTTTCGCTCGCTTTTCGGTGAAAGAGTTGCCGTTATTCACAGCGAACTTTCTCTTGGTCAAAGACTTGATGAGTACAAACGAATAAAAAGAGGCGATGCGGATATCGTTATAGGTACGAGAAGTGCAGTTTTTGCGCCTTGCAGCAATATCGGTCTGATCATCATTGATGAAGAGGGCGAACGTTCGTATAAGTCGGACAGCTCACCCAGATATATTGCTCATGATGCAGCGAAACAGCGTTGTTTTTATCACAATGCCACGCTTCTTCTGGCTTCGGCGACACCTTCGATCGAGAGCTATTATCTGGCTGAAAGAGGCATTTACCGTCTGCTTGAGATGAAAAAACGATACCACAGCAATTCGCTTCCGGATGTTCGGATAGTTGATATGAATATTGAGCGCAGCGAGGGCAATGCCGCTGAATTTAGCCGTGAGCTGACCGAGGAGATAAATCTTAATCTCAAAAACGGCGAGCAGACGATTCTGCTTCTCAACCGCCGTGGTTTTCACACGATCATAAGCTGCTGCGACTGCTACCAGCCGATTTACTGTCCTAATTGCTCGGTTCCGCTGACATATCATAAAAAAAATGACAAAATGATGTGCCATTACTGCGGATTTGTGAGTGAACCGATCACAAAATGTCCGTCATGCGGCTCGGAAAGATTGAAAAATATGGGATTCGGTACTCAGAAGCTGGAGGAAGAGCTTAAAATGTTTTTTCCGTCAGCAAGAGTTTTAAGAATGGACGCTGATACCACTTTTTCCCGATATTCCTACGAAAAGAACTTTGCGGCATTCCGTGACGGCGAATATGATATAATGATCGGAACTCAGATGATAGGCAAGGGACTCGATTTCCCGAATGTTACTCTGGTTGGAGTTCTGTCGGTCGATAAAGCCTTGTATGCCGGCGATTTCCGGAGTTACGAGCGGACTTTTTCTCTCATTACTCAGGTTGTAGGTCGGGGCGGCCGAGGCAGCCGAAAGGGACGTGCCGTGCTTCAGACGTTTATTCCGGAGCATTATATAATGAATCTTGCGGCTGCTCAGGACTATAAAGGTTTTTATAAAGAAGAAATTGCAATCAGACGTGCAATGATTTTCCCTCCGCTTTGCGATATGTGTATATTTTGTTTTTCTGCAATTGACGAAATATCGGTGAAAAGCGGAGCTGATGCAGTTATTTTGCTCATGAATGAAAAACTGCGGACGCTTCAGCCGAAAACTCCCGTAAGGGTTCTTGGTCCGGTAAAATGTTCTTACGGAAAAATCGGAAGAAAATTCCGGTACAGAATTATTATGAAATGCAAAAATACCGCCGAGATAAGGACTTTTATCAGTGAAGTTCTTGTCGAATCTTCTAAATTAAAAGAGATGAAAAAAGTATCGCTTTATGCGGATATGAACGGCGATGTTGGAGTATAATTGAAAGGAATGTATAAAATGGCGCTGAGAAAAATTTTAACTGATAAGGATGAAATGCTACACAAGGTTTGCAAACCTGTTGATAAATTTGATGAAAAATTGGCTCAGCTTTTGGATGATATGCACGAAACTCTTGATAAGGCTCAGGGACTTGGTCTTGCTGCTCCGCAGATCGGTGTTTGCAGACGCATCTTTATCATGCACCTTGAAGACGGTTCAATTGAAGCTATAAATCCCGAAGTTTCGAGATGTGAGGGCAAACAGAGAGTTCAGGAAGGCTGCCTTTCCTGTCCGAATGTCTGGGGATATGTTACAAGACCGATGAAGTGTCATCTCAAAGCGCAGGACAGAAACGGAAACTGGTTTGAGCGTGACTTCGTTGAGCTTGGCGCAGAGTGTACCTGTCACGAAAACGATCACCTTGACGGTCATGTTTTTACAGAAATCGTGGAGGAATTCTTTGTTCCGGAGGAGGAATGATATAG
Organism: uncultured Ruminococcus sp.; assembly: GCA_905199285.1. GTDB lineage: Bacteria > Bacillota > Clostridia > Oscillospirales > Ruminococcaceae > Ruminococcus. Next base: position 14,014 of record CAJKFZ010000016.1, on the reverse strand, counting down.
TATGAAGATAGTTTTTATGGGAACGCCTGATTTTGCCGTTCCCTGTCTGAAAACTCTTGCGGAGAGCGATCATGAGGTTGCAGCAGTTTTTACTCAGCCTGATAAGCCGAAGGGAAGAGGATATAAAATGATACCGACTCCCGTTAAGGCTGCTGCGGAAGAATATGGTCTGTCGGTCTACCAGCCGCTGTCGCTGAGAAAAGGTGAGGATGCAGAAAAATCAATGAAGATTTTGAACGATATTGCTCCCGATCTTATCGTTGTTACAGCTTACGGTCAGATCCTTCCGAAAGAGATTTTAGAACTTCCAAAATACGGATGTGTAAATATTCACGCATCTCTTCTTCCTAAGTATAGAGGAGCAGCTCCGATAAACTGGGTCATTCTCAACGGTGAAACGGAAACCGGAGTAACCTCTATGCAGATGAGCGAAGGACTTGATACAGGTGATATGCTCATTAAGAAAAGCACGAAAATCGGCGAAAACGAGACTTATCAGGAACTTTATGACCGACTTTCTATTATAGGCGGAGAAGTTCTTGCCGAAACTATTGAGGCAATTTTGAACGGCAGTCTTACTCCTGAAAAGCAGGACGACTCGCTTTCGTGCTATTCTCCGATGATAAAAAAGGAAATGAGCGCACTTGATTTTTCTAAGTCCGCAGAGGAAATCCACAATACCATAAGAGGTGTTACCGGATTTTCAATGCTTGAAGGGAAAAGATTGAAGGTGTTCAAATCTGAAATTTTGGATAATATTGCTCCGGACGCTGAGAACGGCGAGATAGTTGATACAGATTTGTTTGCAGTTAAATGCGGCGACGGACGGCTTATCCGATTCTGCGAAGTTCAGCCGGAGGGTAAAAAACGTATGAAAACTGAGGATTTCCTCAGAGGAAAAAAGCTCGCAAAGGGCGAAAAATTGAATTTTTAGGAGGAACATATTATGGGAATCGTTATTTTATTGGTCATGATCATTCTGCCTATCATAGCGCAGGTTAATGTTAATTCAACTTTTAAAAAGTACAAAAATGTAAGAAATTCGAGAGGTCTCACGGCTGATCAGGTCGCAAGACAGATTCTCGACAGCAATGGCCTTTATAATGTCCGCATCGAGCGCATCAGCGGTGAGCTTACCGATCATTATGATCCAAAGGATAACGTTGTGAGACTTTCTGACGCTGTTTACGGACAGACTTCTGTTGCAGCTATCGGTGTTGCCGCTCATGAATGCGGTCACGCCTGCCAGCACGCACAGGAATACACTCCTATTAAAATAAGAACGGCTATAGTTCCGATTACAAATATTTGCTCAAGACTTTGGTATTTCGTGTTCATTCTTGGCATTTTACTGTTTGAGATTTTCCCTGAACTTGCACTTATCGGAATTATTATGTTCGGCGCAGTTGTGCTTTTCCAGGCTGTAACTCTTCCTGTTGAACTTGATGCAAGCGGAAGAGCCCTTAAAACACTTGAAGCGGACGGAATTCTTGATTATAATGAAGTTCCGATGGCTCAGAAAGTTCTTAAAGCTGCTGCATTCACTTACGTTACGGCTCTGGTAACTTCTGTTCTTCAGCTTATAAGACTTCTTGCGTCTATAAGAAGAAACTGATCATGTCTGATTCACGCTATCTTGCGGTAAAACTTCTCGTTAAAACATTTAAAAACGGGAGCTATTCCAACTTGCAGTTAAACAGCGGACTTGGCGGTTCTGATCTTGATGAACGTGATAAAAAGCTGTGTTCAGCTATTTATTACGGAGTTATCGAGAGGAAGATCACTCTTGACCATATAATCAGATCATTTTCGTCACGTCCGCTGAACAAGCTCGATGATGCTGTTTTGAATATTCTCAGAAGTGGGATTTATCAGATTTTGTATATGGATTCCGTTCCCGATAATGCGGCGGTCAGCGAGAGCGTTGAACTTGCAAAGAAATTTGCGAAAACGAGCGCTTCAGGTATGATAAATGCTATACTGCGTAATTTTATTCGTCAAGGCAAGCAAATAAAGCTTCCGTCGGATAAAATTCAGGCAATTTCCGTAAAATATTCCGTTCCCGAAGAGCTTGTTAAAAGTCTTATTGCTGATTACGGTGAGGAGCTTGCAAAGGATTTGTTTGCAAATGCTCTTGAAAAAAGTTCTGTTGCAATAAGAAAAAATAATCTTCGATGCAGTGATGAAGAGCTGATATCATCGCTTGCAAAGGATTCAGCAGAAGCTGAAAAATCTACTCTCATAGAGGGGTGCTATCTGCTTGACAACGGAGATGTTATGGCTTTAGATGCCTTTAAACAGGGATTTTTCCATGTTCAGGATATTTCCTCGCAGCTTTGTTGTCATGCTTTGGCTCCGACTGAAAAAGACGTTGTTCTCGATATATGCGCAGCTCCTGGCGGTAAAACGTTCACAATGGCGGAACTTATGAATGGCAGAGGAGAAATTCGTGCTTTTGACCTTCATGAAAAACGTGTCAAGCTTATTCGGGACGGCGCTCAGCGGCTCGGTATTGAAAATATCCGTGCCGAAAAAGGAGACGCTATGATATTTGATTCGGCCCTTCCGGAATTTACGAAAATTCTTTGTGATGTTCCGTGTTCCGGGTTCGGAGTTATAGGAAAAAAACCGGAGATAAAATATAAAAGTCTTTCAGATTTTGAAAATCTTCCTGATATTCAGTATAAAATTGCTGATAACGCTGTTAAGTATCTTTCGTATGGCGGAGAAATGATCTACTCAACCTGTACGCTAAGAAAAGTCGAGAATGATGCGGTCTGCGACAGACTTCTTGAAAATCATCCGGAGCTTGAAGCTGTTCCGCTTCCGGGAATCCTTGGTGAAAAATTCGGCAGCAGAGCAAGCATTTTTCCCTGTCATTTTGGCAGCGACGGATTTTTTATAGCTAAATTCAGAAAAAAGAAATAACATTTAAGCAGGTGATCAATTGGAAAAAATAGATATTCTCAGTCTCAGTCTTGAGGAATTGGAAAATATTCTTATTGAAAACGGAGAGAAGAAATTCCGTGCAAAACAGATTTTTCAGTGGCTTCATGTCAAAAGAGTCTTTGATTTCAGCAAGATGACTGACATATCTGTCCAATTGAGACAGAGTTTAAATGAAATTTTTTGTATAAAAGGACTATTTGTGCAAAAAAAGCTTGAATCTGCTATAGATAATACGGTAAAATATCTTTATAGACTTCCGGACGGTAATTTTGTTGAAACAGTTTTGATGGAATACAATTACGGCAGAAGTATCTGCGTCTCAACTCAGGTCGGCTGTAAAATGGGATGCCGTTTCTGTGCTTCTGCAATCGCCGGGTATATTCGTGACCTTGAACCGTCTGAAATACTTATGCAGATCTATGAAACGGAAAAGGATGCCGGAGTAAGAGTATCCGGAGTTGTTCTTATGGGAATCGGCGAACCGCTCGATAATTTTGCCAACGTTATGAAGTTCCTGAATCTGCTTTCAGATAAAAATGGAAATAATTTAAGTCTGCGGCATGTTTCGCTTTCGACCTGCGGAATCGTTCCGAGAATTTATGATCTTGCGGATAGGAAACTTCAGCTTACTCTGTCCGTTTCGCTTCATAGTGCTGATAACGACAAAAGAAGTGAAATAATGCCCGTGAACCGGACATATAATATAGACAAGCTTATTGAAGCCTGCCGTGTGTATATTGAAAAAACAGGACGGCGGATAACCTTTGAATACGCTGTTATAGACAATGTCAATTCTGCTGAAAAGGACGCAGACAAACTTGCAGATCTGCTGCGTGGACTGAATTGCCATGTGAATCTGATACCTGTAAATCGGGTGAAAGAGAGAAATTACAAAACTGCCGCTTCCGGCGTTGCACAGTTTGCAAAGAGACTTGAAAAACGTGGAATAAACGCTACGGTAAGAAGAACTCTCGGGAGCGATATAGAGGCGGCTTGCGGTCAGTTAAGACGTGACGCTGTAAAAAAACAAAACGGATGCGGAGGTGCGGAGGATTGAGATATAGATTCGGAACGGATATCGGTCTTAAACGTGATGAAAATCAGGACGCAGTAAGATGCGAATATTTCGGACATAATATTCTTGCCGTTGTTTGCGACGGTATGGGCGGCGAACGTGCCGGAAAAGAGGCAAGCTGCGTTGCTATAGAGGAATTTTTCCAGAGGTTTTCTGCCGGATATTCCGAAAAGCTTGATGATGAGGCTATAAGAAAGCTGCTCATTTCATCTGTTTCAGCCGCAAATTCCGTTATTTACACAAGAGCAAGGCTCGATTTCAAGAATTTTGGAATGGGAACAACCTGCGTTGCCGCATTTGTCAACCAGAAGTCCGTATTTATAGTTAATGTCGGTGACAGCAGAGCTTATCTCGTTACAGACCGTGAGCTTATGAAGATCACCAACGATCACAATGTTGCAGCTCTGCTTTATGAACAGGGAAAAATTACTGCCGAAGAGATGGAAGTTCATCCGCAGAAACATATGCTGGTTAAGGCTGTCGGAGTAGAAAAAACCGTTCTTCCGGATACTTTTGTTCTTGATTATGAAAATAAAATAAGTCTGCTGCTCTGTTCCGATGGACTTTCGGGCTATTGCAGCGATGATGAAATATACAGCGTTATCCTTAATTCAACTTTCGATAACGTTGCCGACGAACTGATTCAGCTCGCTCTTAGCAAGGGCGGAAGAGATAATGTAACTGTTGCAGTTATATCAGATTAATTCAGGAGGATTGGTATGGATAAAAACATTGGCAAAAAGCTCGATGGTAGATATGAGATAACCGAGCTTATCGGAGTAGGCGGAATGGCGGAGGTTTATAAGGGAATCGATGTTATTGATAACAAAACCGTCGCAATTAAAATTCTTAAAAAAGAATATGCCGAAAATGAAGAATTTCTTCGCCGTTTCAGAAATGAATCAAAGGCTATTGCCGTTCTTTCTCATCCTAATATTGTAAGAATTTACGACGTGGGTTTTTCCGAAAAAATTCAGTATATCGTTATGGAGTATATTGACGGTATAACGTTGAAAGAGTATATCGAAGAGGAAAAGGTTTTAACTTGGAAAGATACGGTTCACTTTGTTATCCAGATTTTAAGAGCGCTTCAGCACGCTCACGATAAGGGTATCGTTCACCGTGACATAAAGCCGCAGAATATTATGATGTTCACCGACGGCACTATCAAGGTCATGGATTTCGGAATTGCCAAATTTGCAAGAGAAGACGGCAAAACTGCTACCGATCAGGCTATAGGAAGCGTTCATTATATAAGTCCTGAACAGGCAAGCGGAAGCGTTACAGACGCTAAAAGCGATATTTATTCCGTCGGAGCTATGATGTATGAAATGCTCACCGGAAGAAAGCCTTTTGACAGCGATAATCCCGTAGCTATCGCTGTTATGCATATGCATGACATTCCGGAAAGACCAAGAGCGATAAATCTTGATATCCCGGACGGACTTGAAGAGATCGTTTTAAGAGCAATGGAAAAAGCTCCGGAGGACAGATATCAGTCTACCGCAGATATGATAAAGGATATCGAAAAATTCAAATCCAATCCGCTGATAACATTTGGTTATTATCAGGAAGAAACCGATAGTTCTAATGAAGATACAATGAATTTTGCTGCTCCTCCAAACAACGAGGTACAGCTTGAAACTCCCGCTGCCGAACCTGAAAGGGTTATGGCGGGAAATGCGCCTGTTTATGCGAATCAGGCTCCGATCTATCCGCAGAATATGCAGGGCTATGGAAATCAGCCTGCACCGGCTTATGACAATTATTACGATGAAGATGATGAAGAAGAGGAAGAGCGGTCATCGCTCGTTATTCCTGTACTTACTGCCGTTGTGGTTGTTGTAATTATAGTTGCGGTGATATTTGTTGCAACGCTTCTCAGCGGTCTTTTAAAGGGCAGCGGCAAGAAGAACGATTTCACTATGCCCGATTTTATTGGAAAAGATTACAACGAGGCTGTAAGCGAATACGGAAACAATATTAAATTCGAGGTAGTTGGTTCCGAATACAGTGAGTATGATGAAAACGCTATTATCGAACAGAGTATTGAGCCTGATACAGAATTCAATAAGGGCGATACCCTTAAGGTTAAAATAAGCAAGGGAATGGAAACAACGGAAGTTCCCAACTGCGTTGATATGAATCAGGAAATGGCTAAAGATCTGCTTAATCAGCGAGGGCTTAAACCGGAAATAAAACAGTCGACCGATCGTGATGTCAAAAAGGGATACGTTATAAAAACCGAGCCAAAAGAAGGAACTTCAGTTCATAAGGGCTCTACGGTTATCCTTTATGTAAGTATGGGCGCAAATCTTGACCAGGTAGTTGTTAAGGATTATACGGGCAAGGATATTGAAGACGCTGTGGCTATTGCGGAATATGACGGACTTAAAGTTAAAACAGATAAGAAGCATTCCTACGAAAAGGAAGGCATAGTTGTTGAACAGAGCATCAAAAAGGGTGAAAAGGTTGATGCCGAAACAGAGATTATCCTCTATTTCAGCGACGGAATTGCTCCTGACGGCGAGATTCCTTTCACGATTCCGTTCCCTTCAGATGCTAACGGAAGATTCGTTATCGACTTCGTTATTGTAGGCGAAGACGGAAAGACGAATACCGTAAGTACGCCTACCTTACTTGTTCCCGAACAGGGATCTGTTGAGCAGGTTATCCAGGGGTCCGGTGAGAATGTCCGTGTTTCAGTAATGCTTACAAACCTTAATAATAATGCAAGAGCAACTATCGGAACTTATTATTTCAATTTTGCTACCCAGAGCATCGTAACGCAGAGTGAAGATATATATGGTGCATTTGAAGCTGTAGGAGGCTTCCCGGAGCCGGAAACTGAACCGACTACGGAAGAGCCGACTCCTGAACTTACGACTGAACCAACTACTGAACCGCCTACAAATGATTATCAGCCGGGAGTTAACGGCGAGTATGATCCGTATGGAAACTGGGTATATTATCAGCCCGGTGTAAATGGAGATTGGCAGACTCAGGATGACGGTCAGACCGTGTGGGTATGGTTCTGATGAAGAGCAGTATTCAAAGCGGAATAATAACAAAATGCTTAGGGGGACTCTATACTGTAGAGTCCCCTGACGGTATATTTGAATGCAAGGCAAGAGGAATTTTCCGCAACAGAGGTATAAGCCCGTGTGTGGGCGATAACGTTAAGCTTGAAGACGGTGTTATAACCGAGATCGGCGATCGAAAGAACTCTATAATCAGACCTCCTCTTGCAAATCTTGATCAGCTTGTTTTCGTAGTGTCGACTTGCGAGCCTGCGCCGAATTATCTCATTCTTGATAAATTTATTGCAATTGCCGAATATAAGGAGATTCGTCCGGTTGTTGCCGTTACGAAAACCGATCTCGGCGACAGCTCTGAAATTTGTGACATCTATGGAAAAATAGGCATTGATGTTGTTGAAATCGACTATGGCAAAGAAAGTTCTATTGAAGCTGTAAGAGAGATTCTTTCCGGAAAAATAAGCGCATTCACAGGCAATTCAGGGGCAGGAAAATCAACTCTTCTCAATGCGATAGACGCTTCGCTCAATATTCCGACTGCTGAAATAAGCAGAAAACTCGGAAGAGGCAGACATACAACACGTCATGCGGAATTTTATAAGCTTAGCGGAGGAGGGTATATTGCTGATACTCCCGGTTTTTCAACATTTGAAACTAATCGTTATGACATAATCCGAAAAGAAGAACTCGCCGGTTGTTTTCGTGAAATGGATAATTATGTTGATAACTGCCGATTTAAGGACTGTTCGCATACCTGCGAAAAAGGGTGCGCCGTTATAGAAGCGGTTCAGGGCGGAGCTATTTCGCAGAGCCGTCATGAAAGCTACTGCGCTATGTACGATGAAGCAAAGCAGATCAAGGAGTGGGAGCTGAAATGAATACTTACAGAATTTTTGCCGGAGGGGATTTTCAGATTTCAGAAACATTGAAAATCGGTTCGCGGGATATTATAATGTGCGCCGACAAGGGACTGAATCATGCGAAAAGTCTGAATATTACTCCGGATATAGTAGTGGGAGATTTCGATTCGTATAAGGACAAGCTTCCGGAAAACACTGAGATTTTTTACAGTATCCCCGAAAAAGACGATACCGATACTATGCTTGCCGTGAAGATCGCTCTTGAAAGAGGAGCTGAGAAAATAATTATTCACGGCGCTCTCGGCGGACGTTTTGATCATGCCTTTGCCAACATCCAGACTCTTGTCTACATTCACAAACAGGGCTGCGAAGCTGAAATTGCCGACTGCGGAAATGTAATGACAGTCTGCGGCAAGGGAGAGCATTCCTTTGAACTGTGGAACGATTGGTACTTCTCGGTTTTTGCGCTTACAGAAAAGCTTGAGATAGAGAGTATGAGCGGAGTTAAATATCCTTTGGAAAATTACTGCATGACAAACAGCTTTCCTCTTGGAGTAAGCAACGAGATAACCGAAAGCAAGGCTTTGCTTAAAATACGCAGCGGAATTGCGCTTATTGTTCGTTCAAAAATGTGAATACATATTCTGAAGTAACATTTTTCTGATAGCTGAATATAATGAGGTATATTCAGTTGAAGGAGGAGCTACATATGAAGGTTGTAGTAATAAGAAGTCCGAAATTTATATCAGGGATACTGAGAGTTATTTTCAGAATAAAAAAGGAAGAAGAATAAATTTGCGGAGAGTATACATATACTCTGTTTTCAGACTGTCACCAGCTAGGCGGCAGTCTTTTTATTTTGTTTTTTTTTATACATAAATCCTTCACCCCTTGCATTATTATTAATGATATGCTATAATAAATTGTAAGTGTGCAGTTTTGCATATTAATTCGGAATTTGTTCTTATTATCAGCAATATGATTTATTGAGATGAGAATAAGTTCTTAATCATAATTATGAAAAGAGGAAAATAAATGCCTGCTAATATTGTTGTCGGAACTCAGTGGGGAGACGAGGGAAAGGGAAAAATTATTGATATCCTTGCTTCCCGTGCAGATGTTGTTGTTCGTTCACAGGGCGGAAATAATGCCGGTCATACCGTTGTAAATAACGGCGAGGTTTATAAGCTTCACCTTATTCCATCCGGAATTCTTTATCCGAATACACTTTGTCTTATCGGTGCAGGAGTTGTTCTTGATCCTAAGGACTTTATCGGAGAACTCGATAGTCTTGCTGAAAGAGGAATCAAAACAGAAGGTCATCTCAAGGTTGATCCCCGTGCGCATATCGTTATGCCATGGCACATCACTCTTGACGGTCTTTCAGAAGCTTTCAGAGGCGGTAAGGATATCGGTACAACAAAGCGTGGTATAGGGCCTACTTATATGGATAAATATGAACGCTGCGGAATCAGAATGTTCGATCTTGTAAATCCTGATGTGCTTGCTGAAAAAATTCAGGCTACAGGTAAGCTTAAAAATAAAATCATTACAGAGGTTTACGGCGGAGAAGCTTTTGATCTCGACGCTATTACGACTGAATATATCGAATACGGAAAGAGACTCGCTCCTTATATGGACGATGTTTCCGTTCTTACTTTTGAAGCTCATAAGGCTGGAAAAACTATTATGTTCGAGGGCGCACAGGCTACGCTTCTTGATATTGACTTTGGTACATATCCATATGTTACATCTTCTCATCCGCTTTCAGCAGGAGTTTGTGTCGGAACAGGCGTAGGACCTAAGGTTATTACAAATATCATCGGTGTTGCCAAGGCTTACACAACTCGTGTCGGAAAAGGACCTTTCCCCACAGAGCTTGATGATGAGATCGGCGATCAGATCAGAAATGTAGGCGGAGAATTCGGTACGACTACAGGCAGACCGAGAAGAACAGGCTGGTTCGATGCAGTTATCGTTCGTCATTCCGTAAGAGTAAACGGTCTTGACAGTCTTGCTATAAACAAGCTGGATACTCTTTCCGGAATTGATACCCTTAAAATATGTGTTGCATATAAAAAGCCTGACGGCACTGTTATTGAACACTTCCCGCCTGCTCTTGAGGAGCTTGCAGGATGTACTCCGGTTTACGAGGAGTTTGAAGGATTTAAGGAGGATATTTCTCAGTGCAAGAGCTTTGAGGAGCTTCCGGAAAACTGCCGCAAATATATCGCTCGTCTGGAAGAACTTGTTGGATGCCATGTAAGCATGGTCGGTGTAGGTCCGGATAGAACTCAGATCATTGAAAGATAATTATGAAACTGTTTAAGAAAATAGTTTCAGTTTTAGCTGCGCTGACTGTTATGTCATGCGCAGCAGCTTCCTCTGTTTATGCAGTTGGAACTGACACGAAAATACAGCTTGCAAGTGATGTTCAGTATAGTGCATCCGTGAGCTTTTCAACGCTTGACGAGACCGCTGACTACCTTAAGGAGCAAATCAAGCTTCGCAATGAAACCGTGAATATTACTGTTCCATATTCGTTTGATCAGGCATCTGGTGTTCTGGTCGAGATTATGGACAAGGCTTTTGCTGAAACAGGAAACGGCGATGAGGGAGATTATATCCGATTTGGTATTCATGGGTATGAATGTTCCTACAGCGGTAATTCTGCAAGAGTTACTTTTAATATCAGATTTTATTATTTTACAACAGGCGAAGAAGAAAGGCTTGTCGATGAAAAAGTTGAAAGTATCCTTGAAGAGCTTGATCTGACAGGAAAATCAGACTATGAAAAGATAGAGATTATTTATGACTATATCATAAATAATGTTTCTTATGCTTATAATTCTTCCGGTGATGTGATTTTTTCTGCCTATAGTGCCCTTTTTAACGGTTCAGCTGTTTGTCAGGGAATTGCTCAACTTTTTTATCGCTTGACAACGGAAGCCGGAATCTCATGCAGAATCATATCGGGAACGGCAAACGGAGGAAATCACGCATGGAATATTGCTGATATAAACGGAAAATACTATCTGCTCGATCCGACGTTTGATTTATCTTATGGCGGAAGAGTAAGGTATTATTTTCTTAGAGGTTCGGAAAATTTCGATGAACATAATAAAACTAATCCCCACATTGCCAGTTCGGGAAAAGAGGATAATTATGCTTATGCGCCGGACTACACTTCGGTTGAATTTACAAAAAAATATCCCGTATCACAAATTGATTATGATCCGGAAAATGATAAGATCACCTATAGTACAGGCGATGTAAACGGTGATGGAGTAGTTGACGGTATTGATGCAACTCTTGTACTCAGGGCTTATACTCTGATTATTGCCGGTCAGGATTGTGATTTTAGTGATGAACAGATGGTTGCAGCCGATATTGACGGTGACAGTATTGTCGATGGAATAGACGCTACGCATATTCTCAGGTATTACACACTGCGTTTATCAGGATATGATCATTTGTCAATTGAAGAGTATCAAGAAACGTATTTGAGGTGAGAAAATGAATGATGAAAATAACTTCGGCGGTTCTCCGCTTGATGATATAGAATATAGCGCTCCGCCAAAAAATGAAGGACCGCAGGGAATCTCAGCTCCTGTGCTCGACGAGATAGACTATGTTGCTCCGACTGCAAAAAAAGGCGGTCCGCAGGGAGTTTCGGCGCCTGTTCTTGATGACATGGACGCTTACGTTCCGAACGAGCAGAAAAAAGGTGCGCCGACTGGTGTAAGCGCTCCGCTTCTTGACAGTAACGACGATTTTGCTGCTGAACCGGAAAAGATTGTAATGACTGATGAAGAAATCATCGCAGGATTCACCGCAGATCAGCTTGAAACTTTCAACCGACTTCCGGCTGCAAACCAGCAGAAGGTGCTTGATTTGAGAAGAGCTCAGCTTGGTGTTGAAGCTCCGCCGCCGGTTGTAACTGCTCCCGTTCTGGATGAAGATAATTACATTCCGCCTCCTAAAAAGGTCGAAGAATCTCCGAAAATTGAAGAGCCTATAAAAGCTCCTGTACTTGATGAAGAGCCTGAACCGCCAAAATATGTTCCGAAATTTGTGGATGAAGACCTTGAAAGAGCAAAGCAGGAAGGTGCAAAAAAGGCAGTTGCCTCACAGCTTTCCTCAAATCAGAAGGATTCAAAGGAAAGTCTGCGAATGATGCTTCAATTGAAAGAAGAGCGTCAGGCAGAAATGGCGGCAAAGGGCTTTAAAATTTCGATACTTCTTGCGGTAATCGGTATAATTTCAGCAGTTTTATTCTATCTGCTCTATTCGGGACAGCTTGGATTGACTTACAAGGACGGTTTAAGCGGAATCGGAAAAGTAATTGAAAATTCTGCCATGTATATAGCCATAGCTGCCGGAATTTGTTCTGTTACACTTATAACAGGTATCAGCGGATTCAAGTCGCTCAGTTCGCTTGTGTTCCTGCTTTTCGGAGTTGTTCAGATTTTCCCAGGAATCATCATGATACCTCAGCATAACGGAAGTATGGCGCTTACTGCAATTCTCTACGGAGTTGCGCTTGTCGGAACGATAGTTGTTTTCTTCATGCTTTCTGCCAGCGAAGCCGTTGGACTGTTCTTTAAAAAGAATAAAAATTAAAGTATGAGGCTATTGATTTATAACTGAATTGAAAATAATAAAGACCGCTTTCAGAAAGCGGTCTTTATTTTTATATGACTTTGTTTGATTTGCTTATATACCACATTCGTCGTAGTCTTTCCATTTTTCGACGTAAATCTTATTGCTCCAGCTCTTGAACATGATATAGCAAACTGAAGCGATAGCTATAAAAATAGCGCCGAGCATGGGAAGAGAATCTCTGATAATGTTTCGTGATGTATATTTTTCTTTATCGCTCATATTAAACCTCTGAAATTAATTTATTCGGCATCCGAAGAATCAGTATCTGCACTGCTATTCATTTCAGCCATAAGTCTTGCAAGCTCTGCATCAACTTTTGCATCGGATTCAAGTTTTTCAAAAGAATCGCTTAACTCATCGTCCACTCCGGCAATTTCAGAAAAAGCGGAAGCCTCAGCCTCTTTACGTTCAACTTTTTCTTCCATTCTTTTGAACTTTTCTAAAGATGAAGAACCGTCAAATCCGCCGGAAGATTTAGCGAGATTTTTCTGTGTTTCAGCCATCTGTGAACGTGCAATAAGCATTGCCTGTTTGGATTTAGCCTCATCAAGTTTTGATTTCAGAACCTCGACCTGATTGCCGATAGCCTCAGTCTGATCAGAAATAGACTCATACATTTCCTTGTAGCTTGCAACGTCCTCATCGGCCTTAACTTTTTTAGCAAGAGCCTGTTTTGCAAGTTCCTGATTGCCCTGAGAGAGTGCAGCCTTAGCTTTCAGCTCCCAGCCCTCGGAAACCTTTTTTGCTTCAAGATACTTCTTTTCAGCAAGACGCTCGCTTGCTTTAGCCTTTCCGTAATTCTGCGTAGCTTTGGTAAGCTCCTTCTGCATATCAAGAATGATCTGTTTAACCATTTTTTCCGGATCCTCAGCTCTATCGATAAGATCGTTTACATTTGATTTAAGAAGATCACTTAATCTACGAAATACTCCCATAAAAAACCCTCCTGTGTCATGGAAAAATTATAAATGAAAAACAACCCCTTTGTCTTTCAATAATAATATTATAGAGCAGAATCTTCGGCTTGTCAAGAATATTTTAACAGTTTCATCAAATTTTCATCATAAAGCGGCTTCTTTGTTTTCGTCTTCTATTTCAGCGATATATTTGCCAAGCTCTTCAATTGAAATTCCTTTTGAATCAAATGATATGTCCTCGTTTATTCGGAGAAGCTTTTCACGCAGATCGAGAAGTTTTTTTCGGCGTTCGTAGGCATCAGCATTCATAATGATAAGATCAGGCGAGCCTTCTTTAACGAGTTTGATAGGTTCAGATGTAATTTCGCACAGCTTAGTGAATAAATCATAATTGCGGTTGAAATCTTCATGTTTAATAGAAATCATAAGCGTTGTTCTCCTTTTTTATTGAAAATTAACGGTTTTAAATCTGTCTTTTAGATTATTTTAACTCAAATTATTTATATTGTC
>CAJKFZ010000015.1 GCA_905199285.1 uncultured Ruminococcus sp. | reverse complement strand
CGAAACTACAACGGTTGATAATTCCGCAGAAGAGGATGACGATGAAAATTACGAGACCGGAGACGCTTCGCTTGATAATGTCCGCAATCAGGATAATATCGGTGAAAACGAGCTTCTTGTTCTCAGCTTTGGTACAAGCTATAACGACAGCCGACGTCTTACTATTGGCGCTATTGAGGACGCTATTGAAAAGGCAGTTCCTGATTTTTCAGTAAGAAGAGGTTTTACGGCAAATATCGTCATTGACCACATTCAGAGAAGAGACGGAATTCTTATTGACGACGTTGACGCAGCTTTACAGAGAGCTGTTGACAATGGAGTAAAAAATCTTGTGGTTCAGCCAACTCATCTTATGAATGGTTTTGAGTATGACGAGCTGGTTGAAAAGGTTGGAAATTACTCCGACGCTTTCGATAAAGTCGTTTTCGGCGAGCCGCTTCTCACAAGCGATGATGACTTCAAAAGAGTGGAAAAAGCCATAACTGACTGGACTTCCGAATATGATGACGGTGAAACTGCGATTTGTTTCATGGGTCACGGAACGGAAGCCGCTTCAAATCAGGTTTACTCAAAAATGCAGGATATGCTCACTGCCGACGGTTATAAGAATTACTTTATCGGAACAGTTGAAGCTGCTCCGACTTTAGATGACGTTCTCGCCGCCGTGAAAGCAGGAGGCTATAAGAGAGTCGTTCTTGAACCGCTTATGGTGGTTGCAGGAGATCATGCCAATAACGATATGGCTGGAGATGAAGAGGATTCATGGAAGACCGTTTTTGAAAACGAAGGTTTTGAGGTTGTTTGCCTTCTTCGTGGACTTGGCGAAAACGAGGCGATCAGAGAAATATATACAGATCATGCAAATGATGCTGTAGCAAAGATAAAATAAGTTTTTCAGTGGGGGACGATTTGTCCCCCACGACAAAACTATGTATACGATAAAAATCAGAGAGGTATAAAATTATGAAAAAATTAACATCAGTATCGCTTATTCTTGCTCTTTTATTAACTGTAGGATGCGGAAAAAGCACCGAAAGCAGTGAATCAACATCAACAGCAGCTACTGCAGAAAGTACGGTTGCTGTTGCAGGGGAGAACGAAACAGTTCCCGATGAGCTTGTGATTCCTGATGATATGACGCCTGTAACAGGTTCTCAGATAAAGGACGGCACTTACGATATTAAGGTGGATTCGAGTTCGTCTATGTTCAAGATAACTTCATGCAGTCTCACAGTTGAAAACGGTGAAATGACTGCCGTTATGACAATGAGCGGACAGGGATACCTTTACGTGTTTATGGGAAAAGGTGAGGATGCTTCTGATGAAAGCAAATACATTCCTTTTGTAGAGAATGAAAACGGTGAGCATACATTTACAGTTCCGGTTGAAGCTCTCGATAAGGCAATAGACTGTTCTGCTTTCAGCAAGAAAAAGGAGCAGTGGTATGACAGAACATTGCTTTTCAATGCTTCTTCGCTCCCGGCAGACGCATTTAAAGATGGTGAAATAACCAGCGTTGAAAGTCTGGACCTTGCTGACGGAAAATATACGGTTGATGTTACTCTTGAGGGCGGTTCTGGAAAAGCAACTGTTCAGTCCCCGGCAGAAATGATTGTCGAGAACGGCAGTGCCTCGGCAGTAATAATATGGAACAGTCCGAATTATGATTATATGATCGTTGACGGCAGTAAATTTGAATTCAGCGGCGATGGCGAAAATGCAACATTCACTATTCCGGTGATTGGATTTGATTACAAAATGCCTGTTACAGCTGATACAACGGCAATGAGTAAACCTCATGAGATCGAGTATACTCTCTTCTTCGACTCATCAACTATCAAGAGCAATGAGAACTAAATTTATTTCCGCCGCTTTTCTGGGGATCATGCTCCTGTCAAGCTGTTCTATGTGGACGAAAAAAACGGACAGCAGTCGTTTTTTCTCCGATATGAAGCAGACAGGCAGTATGGAGCTTGAATATGCTACCCAATTTACGGTGGATTACTATGAAAACGGACTCTCGCTTATCGAAATTGCCGATGGCGAGAGCTATCTTCTTGTTCCGGAAGAAGGAAGTGTTTCCGAAAATCTCCCTGATGATATTACAGTTATACATCAGCCGTCTGAAAAGATATATCTTGCTGCTTCATCGGCAATGGACCTGTTTGATTCACTTGATTCACTTGAAAATGTTTTTGCAACGGCTACTCCGGAAAAGGATTGGGTGATAGACAATGTTAAGTCAGCCATGCAGAGCGGAGACATTCTTTATGCCGGAAAATATTCTGCGCCGGATTACGAGTTGATTCTTGATGAAAATTGTGATATTGCAATTGAATCTACGATGATCTATCACAGTCCTGAAATAAAGGAACAGCTTGAATCGTTTGGGATTCCGGTGCTTATCGAGCGCTCAAGCTATGAAGCGCATCCCCTCGGCAGACTTGAATGGATAAAGCTTTACGGTCTGCTCCTCGGAAAAGAGGACGAAGCCGAATCTTTTTTCAATGAAAAAATACAGATTCTCGACGATGTTCTTCAGCATGGTGAAACGGGAAAAACTGCGGCATTTTTTTACATTGGCTCGAATGGGTACGTTAATATACGCAAACCGGGGGATTACGTTTCAAAAATGATCGAGCTTGCAGGCGGAGAATACGTTTTTACGACTGAAAATACGGGTAAGGACGAAAATGCTCTTTCGACCATGAATATGCAGTTTGAATCCTTTTATGATATTGCCAAGGACGCAGATTTCCTTATTTATAACGGTACGGTTGACGGAAGTCTTACGCAAATGAGTCAGCTTATTGCCAAAAATCCCCTTATGGCGGATTTTAAGGCGGTTCAGAACGGAAATGTCTGGTGCACGAATAAAAATATGTATCAGCAGATCACGGGAGCGGCAGAGATGATCGCTGATTTTAATAAGATTTTTAGCGGAGAAGCAAGTGAAGATGATCTTGCTTTTCTCTACAGATTGCCGCAGGAGGCGGATTAAGATATGAAAAAAGCCGGAAGAAATCCTGTTTTTGGGTTTGTCTTTCTCGGAGCAGTTTTGATTCTGCTTGCAGCGATGAATCTTTATTTCGGAAGCGTTAAATTTACGTCCGCAGAGATAACAGATGTCCTTTTAGGGAAGAGTGAAAATATATCGGCAGTGAATATAATCAAGGGAATAAGACTTCCAAGAATGGCTGCTGCTGTTATTCTCGGCGGCGCTTTATCCGTTTCGGGATTCCTGCTGCAAACATTTTTTTCTAATCCGATCGCAGGACCTTTTGTTCTTGGCATTTCATCGGGTGCAAAGCTTGCTGTTGCTCTTATTATGATTTTTTTCCTTGAAAAGGGAATTGTTTTAAGTTCATCAGCCATGATCATTGCAGCATTTGCCGGTTCGATGCTCTCGATGGCGTTCATTCTTCTTGTTTCGGGAAAAGCCGGAAAAAGTTCGCTTCTTATTGTCAGCGGAGTAATGATAGGTTATATTTGTTCAGCGATAAACGATTTTGCAGTGACTTTTGCTGATGATTCAAATATTGTAAATCTTCATAACTGGTCGATGGGAAGCTTTTCCGGAATATCTTCCGGCGACATTAAGGTTATGGGAGTGACGGTTCTTTCCGCTTTTACCGTAACATTTCTGATGTCGAAACAAATCGGAGCATATCAGCTTGGAGAGGGCTATGCTAAAAGCGTTGGAGTGAATATCCGCCTTTTTAGGATTCTGCTGATTCTTCTTTCGAGCATTCTTTCGGCAAGCGTTACAGCTTTTGCAGGTCCGATTTCATTCGTTGGAATCGCCGTTCCTCATCTTGTTAAAGGACTTTTTAAAACGGCTAAACCAATTATAATAATTCCGTCATCTTTTCTTGCCGGAGGAGCGTTCTGTCTGTTATGTGATCTGATAGCAAGAACGATCTTTGCTCCGACAGAGCTTAGTATAAGTTCAGTTACGGCAGTTTTCGGAGCTCCGATCGTTATATGGATAATGCTGAGCAGAGGAAAAAAGAAAGCTTCAGGAGTGTAAAATATGATTGAAAAACCTGTTTTTTATACGGAAGATCTTGCTGTTGGATATCGTGGAAAAGTTCTGATCGGCGGGATAAATATTTCTGTCAGCCGTGGTAAAATACTCACGCTCATAGGTCCGAACGGAGCAGGGAAGTCTACGATTCTGAAAACTGCTGCAAAACAGCTTGACTCAATTTCAGGAGCTGTTTATATTGAAGGAAACGATATCGGTGCAGTTAAGGGGAAAATTCTTGCAAAAAAAATCTCCGTTCTCATGACGGAGCGTATTGACCCTGAACTTATGACCTGTAGGAACATTGTAGAATCCGGACGTTATCCGTATACCGGACAAATGGGAATTTTGTCCGCTGCCGACCATGAAAGAGTTGAAGAGGCAATGCGGATAACCTCGGTTACTGAGATAGGGGAAAGTTATTTTAACTGCGTCAGCGACGGTCAGAGACAGAGGGTAATGCTTGCAAGGGCGATCTGCCAGGAGCCGGAACTTCTCATTCTTGACGAGCCGACATCGTTCCTTGATCTTCGCCATAAGCTGGAGCTTCTTAATATTCTGAAAAAACTTGTCAGAGAGAAGAACATTGCTGTTATAATGTCTCTTCACGAGCTTGATATGGCGCAGAGAATTTCAGATTTTGTTATATGCATCAAGAATAACCGTGTTGACCGATGCGGCGTTCCGGATGAAATTTTTGAGAGTGATTATATTTCCGCTCTTTATGGGATACCCAGAGGAAGCTACAATGCTTACTGCGGTTCAGCGGAGCTCATGCGGTGTGAAGGAATGCCGCAGGTTTTCGTGATTGCAGGAGGAGGCACAGGATGTTCGGTGTTCCGAAAACTTCAGCGGGAGAATATTCCGTTTGCAGCCGGAATAATTTATGAAAACGATATTGACTATCTTGTTGCAAAGTCATTGGCTTCAGAGGTCATATTTGCTCCGGCATTTGAACCCATGGATAAGTCTTTGACCGAAAGAGCGATAGCTATTATGGATTCCTGTAAAAAAGTTATATGCTGCCTAAAAAACTTCGGGACGCTGAATTATGAAAATAAGATTCTTCTTGAATATGCGAAACAACATAATTATTTGTAAAAAAGGACGTTTCAGTTTTGAAACGTCCTTTGAGCATGTTCACATAAAAATAAAATGCACGTCTTTTCGGCAAATTTTGCCGACTACTGCGTTAAAAATTCTTGTAAGGCGACAGCCTGCCTGCGAATTTTCGCCTTGTATTCAGCAAAATTATGCTCGAAAATCCGTATATTCATTTTATGTGAACAAGCTCTAATTATTGTCTTGGAGAATTGCTCTTATGGTTACACGGCTCTGACCGCTGAGGGTGCAGGTGAAGAGAGTCAGATCCCAGTTTTCAGACGAACCGAACTCCATTGCTTCAACATCTTTTCCGGAAATACTTTCCGTCTGGATGACCTCATAATTATAAATTTTTCCGTCAGCAGCTGTGAAAACAATTTCTTCGCCTCCGCTAAGCTCATTTAAACGACCAAAGTGGGAATTATAATTATGTGCCGCAATGATAATATCTCCTTCGGCAGCAGTTCCCTTATAGCGGCACGGCGATATTTTAAGGTTATCATAGCTCCATTCATTCATGACCGGAAGCTCTATTCCCAATTCCGGAATAGAAATATATCCGATATATGCAGCGTTTTCGATTTCAACAAGCGCTTCTTCGGTTATTGTCTCTGTTGAGACTTGTGTTTCATATTCATGAAAAAGATCATTGGGAGCGAAAGGTGTTGTTGATTCAGGTTCTGTTTGTTTTGGAATTTTTTCTTTCATAACCGAAAGGATTCTTCCGGAATTTTCTTCAGCAATTTTATTTGTCCGATAATTGCAGATAACAAGGGACAACGCCGCAATAAGCAGCATTGTCCCAATAATTATGCAACACATTCCGTGCTTTTTCTTCATTAATCATCTTCCTTTTTGTTTCTTGAGAGCAAACGGCATCCGATTCCGACAAAAATCATTCCGCCGAGAGCAAGTATTGGTACCGGCCACCAGAGCTGTCCGGTCTGAGGAAGCTTAGGTTCATATTTAGTAGTTGTGGTGGTAACAGTAGTTGTAGTTGGTGTAGTAGTTACAGTGGTTTCAATCTGATGAGAGTTTATTATTGCAAACTGAGTTTCATTGGAACGATATGATACCGTGTATTTATCAGGGACGTTCGTTTCTTTAACTCTCCAGCGATGTCCTTTTTCGGCAGTCCAATCATATGTCCAGTTGTTTTCGGCGTTTAGTGTAACTGTTTCATTAAGCGTTTCATCACAGTAAATTTCTACTGTGATTGAAGCAGTTCTGTCCGTCAGAGCATTTTCATCATTTTCCCATATTTTTTTTACAGTATAATGTTCATACTCTGAACCGAATACGTCAAGATAAAATTTAGGATATGCGTCAAGATCAACGTTTCCGTCTCTGACTTCTATCAGAATTGCTGACGGAATATAAATTGTGTTTCCAACTTTCAGTTCTTTACCGCTTACAAGATAAATTCCGGATTGGAGATTTTCAAATTTAATTTTGCCCTCGGCATCAGTTTCTCCTTCGGCAATCGTATTGATTTTATCTATAACAGCATAATTTTCCAGAGTTTCTGCTGCTTCCGTAATTGCTTCTGCTGATAGATCGTCCAGCTTTACGGGGTAATCGGCAAAGTCTCCTCCGAGTACAAAATCGTTTCCGTCACGGAATCCGGCATAATAAATCTTCCACTGCATTCCGGTAAGCGTTACATCCTCTGAACGGCATATAAGAGTCAGTGAACCTTCCTCTGCGGCTGAAACATTAAAGCTTATCGTACTTATCATGGCAAGTGTGGCACAAAGAATACTAAGTATTATTGCACCCATACGGTGTAATTTTCTTGTTTGCACATCAGTCACCATCCTTTTCATTATTTATTTTAATAGACTTGTAATCCAATTTTTTGCTCTTTTTCTTTTTACTGCCGAAAATCCAGAAGAAAATTAATATGATAACAAATACCGTGAAAATAATTGGAACGACAAGCATCGGATCAACCTGTGTTGCATCAGGATTCACCTTGATCTTAACTTCGGTTTCATCATAAACCGTTTCTATTCTATGTGAACGCAGAAGCAGACGATGTGTGTTTACTCCATAAGGAGTGCAGGTCATTAGCGTTACATAATCTTTATTCGGAATAATTGCAAGTTTATCAACGTCTTCTGGCTTGACGATAAGAATTTCTTCAACCTCGTATGTCAGAACCTCGTCAAGAATAGTTATAGTGAAGGTATCGCCGACAACCATTTTATCAAGGTCGGTAAAAAGCTTGGCAGAGGGGAGTCCTCTGTGAGCTGAAATAACAGCGTGGGTATTTTTGCCGCCTACGGGAATAGATGAACCTTGAAGATGTCCTGCGGCAACGTTGAGAACCTCTTCGCTTGTTCCGTGATAGATCGGAAATTCAGCATGGATAACGGGAATCGTTATATATCCCATTATTCCCGTATGGGATATATTAAGTATATCCTCATAGCCGGAAACCTGTTCGTAGTTTATGAAAGGAGCATATATTCCGGCGAGCTGTTTGTTATATTCGTGAGCCTCGGCTAAAAGCCTTTCGGTTTCATCTCTGTCCAAATGTGCAACGGTCTGGTTATAGTTTGAAATTACCTGACTTTGAACTCTTTGATTCCACCAGTTGCTTATGATCGGATACAGCATCACGGAGAGCCCCACGAGTAATATTATGATTAAAATAATCGTTGAAATTTTGCCTGATTTTTTTCTCATGAAGCCCTCCCTGATGCCTGTCGGCAGATCGCTCCGCCGACAGGAATAAGGTTAAAAAATTGATTTATAGTCTTAATAATTATTGATTATTCTGCGTTTTTGCTCATTCTCTTCTTTGTGATAAGGAAGATTCCTGCTACTGCTACCATACAGCCACCGCCGAGGTAGAAGAGAGTTGTACCGATACCACCGGTTGATGGAAGCTCAGAACCGGATTTATTTACAATGTCATTGTCTCCATTTGTTTCTGTAAGTGTAAGGTCAGCAGAAGTTGCATTTGCATTTTCTTTATGAGTTGCTGCGATTGTGATATTAATATCTTCGCATGTGTTGTAACCGTCAGGTGTTGTTGTTTCTTTCAAAGTATATGTACCTGCATCAAGACCAATGATATTGAATACACCCTTAGCAGCAGATTTCATTTCAACGCCTGTCTCGCCTTCACCAATTGGACGATATGCTGACTTAGCTTCGTCATAAATCAATTCTATTTCAGTTGCACCTGTAGAATCGTAAAGTCTGAATCCTGCGTTTGCTAATTCATTTCCATCAGCTACGCTGTTTTTATACTTAGTATTTTCAACATCATATGTGAATACCCAAACGTAGTCCTCTGTGGTTGTACCAAGAGTTTCGTTCTCGCCTGTTGCATTAGGATTGTTGGAGTAAGACAAGCTAACTTTGTTATTATTGGTATTAACACCTTCGCCGCTTTCAGTGCTGATTATAGCATCTGGATTAAGGTGAGCGTTGTAAATAACCTCAATTGTTGCACCGTCAGTAAGGTCGTTATCATACTGCAATATATCATTAATTGTAAGAGTCCATTTTCCGCCTTTCTGACCTGCAGTTGCAGTGGATGTTACATCAGTATTGTCTTTAATATCAGTATCGTTGCCAGCGACTTTTACGGATTCAATTGATTCAAATGTAACTCCAGCTGACATTTCATCGTTAAATACAACTTTATATGTCTCATAAGCTGCGAAATCTGCATCAGCTGGAATAGTTGCTGTCAGTTTGAACTGGAATGATTCATTGATAGCATGGTCAGCGGATTCGCCCCAGCCATTATTATCTCCTTCTGCTGCACTGTCATCATTGTCATAGACCTGCTTATCAACTGTGGGTTTTTCTGCTTTAGCAGTAAGTGTGATCGGATCATTTCCAACAACCTGAAGAATGTAAGCGGATACAGCAGTATTTACATTGGAACTACCTTCTGCAAGCTCATCAATAATTACATAATATCCGTTATCCAATGAGAGGACATTATCTGTTGATGTTACGGCAGTTCCAACTAAGGTTTTATTATTTGCTATTACTTTAGCAAGAGCGGCTGCCTGAGGAGTATTAGAGTTAATTGAACCCATTGCCTTTGCAACTGATGCTGCGTCTGTTGTACAATCTGTAAATACACTGCCGATAGTAGCATCATCCTTTAAAGCTGCAAGTAAGTCTGCTGCTTTATCTTGATTTGCCCATGTTGGTGATTCAAGGGTTAATGCACCGCTTTCGTCATCTTTAGTAACAGTACCTGTAAAAATCGTATAAGCTGTATAAGCGTGTGTTCCTTCACCAACCTTTGTGATTGTAACATCAGCAGCAGCCGAAGCTGTGAAAGAAGTTGCCATAGGGATTGAGAGTGAAGCTGCCATTAAAGTTGCGGCGATAGCTGCTGTAAATTTCTTAAAGTTTTTCATAATTATTCTCCTTAAAAATAAAATTTAAATAAAATAGATTCTGGTGGATGCGAAGGCTGAATCGTTTTTCGTGAGATGATGCAGCCTTCGCTGACGTTTGATTATTTTGCGACACTTTTTCTGCGTCGTCTGATAAGATAGTAAGCGGCGGCCGAGCTTATTATTATGCCCGTTACATAGTAAATTGTTGTTCCCTCTCCGCCGGCAGAGGGCATTTCGCCTTGAGTTTCTTCGCCTTTAGTGTTTTTTACTGAAAGCTGGGTTGATTCGCCGTCTATTAGCTGTTTTCCGTTGTCATATTCGCTTGGCAGATACTTTACTCCGTTGCCTTTGATTTCCGTTACCGTTGTTCCGGATGCGTCACATTCAGCAATATAGTAGTAATACGGTTTGCCATTTTCATCTGTAAGCGGAAGATCACTAACTTCCAATGACCAATTTTGGTTTCCATAGATAGTATAAACACCAACAAGTTCAGCGTTTTCCGGAATATCAGGTCGTTTTCCTATTGCCTGAACGTTGATAGTAAATTCAGTAGAAGAACCGTCAGAATCGGTTGCCGTAATTGTAACCGAGCCGTAGTTTTTAGATGTTACCTTGCCATTTGCGTCAACCTCTGCAACGTTTTCATCACTTGATGACCATGTTACATTTCCAACATTTCCGCTTACTGTAAGCTGAATTTCATCACCGATGTTCATAACGTTGTCACCGCTGATAATTAATTGATCAACGACTATTATCTGTCCTGTGCAGTCTGTTTCAACACCGTTGCAAATTATCGTGAATGTTGTTTCTCCAGCAGTTTTTGCAATTACATTACCATTTCCGTCGATTGATGCAATACTGTCATTTTCATTGCGATAAGTTATCGTTCCTGTATTATCGCTTAACTGAATTTGTGAAGTATCGTTAATACGAAGTCTGATAGGCGAGTTTACTGCTGTGATTGATTTTGTTGTGAGGGTAATTTTACCTTTAATATTGTTTGCTTCTCCAGTGAGTGTTACGTCACCGAAATGACCTCCGGCTGTGTAGGTGTAAGTGCCATCATTATTATTAGAGATTAAACCGTATCCATCTGGAATTGTCCAATTATTGATGTTGGTGACAGTGTTTCCATCTGCGTCTGTTACAGTGAGTATTGCTGTTTCACCGGGAAGAAGTTCGGTTTTGTCAGATGTTATGGTATATGTCTGCACATCAGCGTAATGCAATCGGATTTCTTTGATATTAAATTCGTTATACCATGTTTTAATTCCATTAAAGTTTATTTCGGTAATAGTTACTGGTTCGGAGAATTCAGTGTTTGAAAGATTACGTAAAAGAGTTTTTAAGTTATCATTTTCAATCCAACCGTAATTTTCTTTCGTTTCACCATTAGCAATATAATTAAAGGAACATCCAAAGCTACTGTCACAAACATTTCCTCCATTTGCAAGGCTGTTACCATTTTTATCAATGAATTCTATTTTTGTAACATTTTCCCAATTGCCTACATAATTTTTGTTTTGTCCACTATCGCCACTAACTGAAAATCCTGTTAAAGTATACCACTGATTTTTTGGCTTGATATTAACCGTAGCAGTATCGGTACTTCCATTTCGGCTTGCGGTGATCGTAACAGAACTGTTTGCTCCGCTTAATGCTTCAACTACGCAGCTTGTGCCGTCTTCGCTTGGAGTAAGCTTAACCTTTGCAGTATCAGAAGCAGACCAATCTGCTTTAGCGTTTGCATGAAGCGTTACAGATTCACCGATAGGAATATCTACAGAAGATTCTGTAATATTTAAATTCTCAACTGTGATTGTGCAGGAACCTTCTTTTCCTTCAGTGTCTGTTCCGGTTATTGTGGCATTTCCAGTGCCAACTGCTGTAACTTTACCATTTGAATCAACCGTTGCAACATTTGTATTGCTGGAACTCCAATCAATAGTTCCACTGTTTTCTGAAGCAGAGAGGTCAATACTGTCTCCTACAAGAAGAGTTGCGGACGATGGAGTAATAGTAAATCGATTATTTGCTTCATAAAAAATATGGAGGTTAATGCTTATATCATCATTATTAGTCCAATTTTTAATAACTGATACAGTATTTACATCAACAGGTGAATCAAGATTTTTGTCATAATAATAAGTTGTGTTATTGGCATAGCCAATGTTGCCCTCAAAAATCTGATTATTGCCGTTAAAAATTACCTTTGCTCCAAAATTAATTACACTGGTAGAAGTGACTTCAAACTGTATTCCTACAACATTTTGTAAATTTACCTCATATGTTTTACCAAACTCTAAATTTGGTATTGTTTCTGTCATTTTTTCTGCCGCTCTAACCTCCTTAACCTTAGCCATTAAAAGTGTAGGAAGTTCATTAAAGCTCTGAAGCTGCGGCTGAGCTGCATTTGGATTAGGTTTACCATTATAGGTATTTTTAACGCCTGGAATTTCGTATGTGTAACCAGTTTTGTAGAAGTGGTAAAGTCCGGCTGTTGCGCCGACAAGATTTGCATTGTAATCGCTGGCTACTTCGTTTGTCTGGTAATCAGAACGACTGTCAGTGTATGAACTTCCAGCATACTGAGGACCTCCTACCAGACCGCCTATCAAGCGGAATACATCGTTATCATAACCATTGATGATATTAGGATCATCCTTTTGCGTCATATCAAAACGTGTTCCGCATCCGGCTCTGAAATGAGGTTTCTGAGTTGAGTTTTCAGAGAAATTAGTTACAAGAGCCGTTCCGCAGCAGTCTCCGAGAATGTAATTCATCTGTGATTTACACCATGATTTAACATTATCCGTATTAACTCCGGATTCTGAATGATTAGCTGCTGCAAGAGCGATTGTTTGATAACCGCAGTTATATCTCGTTTGTCCCCATGCATTTGTGTCTTTATAACCAGAACCTGTACATTCGCTATTCACAAAACTTGTTACTTTGTCCCAGCTTCCGCCAAGATATGCAGCGTTTACAAGGCTTGCACCCATGTCTACGTTATTCCAGTGATAACCGCCCCAGCCGAAACCACTGCCGCCCCAGCTCCAATCAATAGCGCTTAATTTTGTGCTTGATTTTGACTTGTAGGTATTAAAGGCTTCATCATTACCTGCTTCTTTAGATGCAAGAGCGATCCACGCAGCTGCCCATGCCATATCATCGTTAGCTTCACGGGAATCATAGAATCCAGGATACTCTGCGTTCATCTGAGTTTCATCTTTGTTTACGCCCCATTCGTTCAATGGAGTATTGACTCTTTCAGAGAATGCGTAAAGCTCTTTAGCTTTTTCAAGATATTTGCTGTATTTTGCCTCGTCTGTAGTGTGGAAATTCAGATAGCTTAATGCAAGTGAAGCGGCATATTCAGCAGCTATATCAGCTCCGGCATCGCTTCTCCAATACATTTCACTTTCACGTGAATCCTGAAGTTCTGGAATTCCCCAATAAGCGTGGTCGGTATTTCCGTGACCTTTCTGAACGAGAATTTCCGTTGTACCGTTGTTATCACGGATACATTTGCTGAAGAATTCTGCATAGTAATCGGTAATCAGCTTTGTGTGCGCCGTCTGACCAAGCTCATCGTAATCATCTCTGAATTCATATAAGCTCCATCCAAGATTTGAAGCTGAGAATCCTGCCGGCAGACCAAACATTACATGGTCGCCTGCATCATGGAATCCGCCGGGAATTTCGTCGTCGGTATGACAATCACCTCGCCAGTAATAATTGCTTGTTTCATCAACCTGATCGCCACACATAATTCCGTCATAGAAGTAAAGCGAATATTGAAGAAGTCTTGCGTAATCTTCTTTGACTTCATCCGCAGTTTGTTCCGGCCACAAAGCTCCTGTTGGAGACGGCTTTAAACCGGACGGATTTGTTGAAGATTGATTTGTAGACCTATAAAGAGCAACCATTATCGAACCAGGACGCTTTCCTGTAGAATTTTCATCGTCCCAAAGCTTTTTAGTGATAAGATTGCTTAATTTAGGCTCGTTTGTAATTGAAAGCGTACTTCCGTCAACCGAGCTTTCATTGCTGTCCGTTTTGATCTTCCAGCCGTTCGGAACATTGGGTTCTGTAATGCGGTATGTTTTTCCTGCCGGAAGATTATCAGCCGCTGCTTTCCAATCATTAGCAGATGTAAGGGTAATATTACGCACATCCACCCAATTATCGCCGTTTTTCATTTGAAGTTTTACTGTGAGACTATTTGGAACCGCAACATTGGAGTTACTCGGATTAGACCATATTTTCTCAATATTCAGTGAAATTGTTTTCAGAGTGTTTGCAGTAATAAGAGTGCCGTCCGGATCAACGGAATAGCTGTCATCGTAACCGTCAGGAACTTCTATTTCCTTAATATAGTAGTTATAAGGGTGTTTTATTCCGTCTTTAAGGTATTTTGATTCAAGACCACTCCATGTTGCTGTCCAGTTGTTTGATTCGTTAAGAACTGCGGTTACATCGCTGCCGTCCTTTTTATATGCCATAGCTTCTGTAAGCTGTGTTTTGGGATCGGTAAGTTCGGTTTCAGATCGATATAACTTAACTGTTATTGAACCTGGTCTTAATGACTCAAAGCCTTCGTCGTTTAACCATTTTTTGGTAACAGTGATGTCCTTTTCGTCTTGTTCTTTTTCGTTTCCAATTTCAAAAGTTGAACCGTTAACGGTGAGCATTGGGTTTTCATCAGACATTGCTGAATTGCCGCCCGAAGCATTTTTGTCAAAAATGTATTTTGTACCGTCAGCAGTAACGACCTCAACATAACTTGGATCGATATTTCCCCATCCATTGTTCTTTTGAATCTCAAATTTTGTGAGAGAGACCGGATTATCAAAAGTTTTTTGATAAGAACCATCAGCCTGTCTTATTTCACTGCCATTGACTGTTAAATCATCGCCGTCAACGGTAAGATAAAGAAGAGGTTCCGGGTCAGCCTTTACAATGAATGATTTTACATTGTTGATAGACACGCCATCTTTTTTATTCAGCTGTTGATCTTTGTTTTCGCCGATGTATACAAAATACTGACAGCCGCCGTTTACGTCTTTGACATCGATGCTTACAGAAGTTGTTCGTCCTGAAGTGATCGAGTAATCGCTGTTAACGGTAAAATAAATCTTACCCGGATTCTTATAGGTTTCTCCCTTATCCTTTTCAGGATGATCGGGGATAGTATCTTCTGTAAGATAATAAACTCCAGGGAAAAGATAACCGTTTTTAGTATAGTTGTTATCAAGCTTCTTGAAAACTTCGTTGTCGAAGATATTTCCGTTGCCGTCGAGGTCGGAACAAATAAGCGTACCGTCAGCGGAATAGAGTGAGAACTTTGCACCTTCAAGCTCTAGGGATTTGTTTTCTGAATCCACTTTTCTGAGCGTAAGCTTAACTCCGAGCACTCGGTTATCAACCATTTCAATGGTCTGTTCCTGAGTGAGGTCAAGCACCAGATAAGGTTCACTGTCTCCGTCTTTCCAGTATTCGATATGCGTAGCGTCTATTACTTTGAAATGAATATCTTCGGCTTTCTCATATGTTGATGGAGAACCATTTTCCTTAAATGTATAAGTTTCGCCAACTATCAGTTGTGAAACGTCAATTAAAAATGAATCCGAACCTGTTTCAGGAGCAGCGTCCCATTTCCATATGGTTTCATCAGTAATCTGAGTTTCGCCCTGCCAAAGCTGAATATCAGCTCCTGTTACTGCCTCTCCCGCATCGTCAATCTTCTTGAATAACAAGCCTGGTTTATTGACGAAATCAAGATTATTTTTTGGAAGCGGCATTATCATAATGCTTTCCGGAGAATAGTAGTATTTCTTTTCTACGTCATTAAACGGAGATGCCTTTTTGGTATCAATACCATCGATTGCGGTGTCGCCGTCTGCTTTGTTTACCTTTTTGTAAAGGATCACAGGTTCAGGAATGGTGATGTCGACTGTATCTGTATATTCAGTACCATCTTCTGCCTTATACATAGCTGTAATTTTGGCAGAACCAGCAGCACCTTCATTTACTGTTACAGTACATTCTATGTTATCATCACTTTGAGTAATGGTTACATTTTCATTATGTTTTGACCATTCAGCAGGTTTATTTGCTGTCAAAGTAACTGTTTCACCGCTTGATATCGAAGTTTGATTTGGTGTAACTTTGAATGGCTCGACATGAACTGTGAAGTTACATATTCTTCCGGTTGAATATTTACCGTTTTCGGTATTTTCATCCTCACCTTTGATCGTGAAGTTGCCGGATTTAGTTGTTTTCAGGGTATATCCATTCTCTTTGTCGCCTGTAATTGTACATCCATCGGCGTTACTAAGATCCCATTTAATATCTCCGAGTGCTTTCTCATCAATTTTAAGCGATGTTGAATCGCCCTCTATTAAATTTGGATTATCGAGCTCAACCGTAAAGCTGTTATCGGAAGTATAGAAAATTTTAAAATCGCTTATAGTACAGGTATTATCAGAATTTCCATAACATTGAAATTTTATCTTACTTACTTTCGCTGGTTGTGTAAGTGTAACTGTAACACTACCATCTTCGATATGGAGATTTGGTGAATGGTATTCCCATTGATCATTAATCCAATACTGGAAGGTTACTTCAGCATTATAATTATGCCCTTCATTAGGGTTAATAGTGAACTCAAATTTAGTTACAGTTCCATCCACGTCTGGAGAAAGTTCATATTCTGTCTCCAGAGGTATATTAGTAGTGATAGTATAATCTCTTTCTCTGGTTTCCGCAGCTGCTGTCGTTGTCGATGTTGTCGTAGAAGAAGCTGTAACAGCAGTAGTCTGTTTCGGAGCTCCCATTACATTGGTTTCATCGTTTCCATTAGTTAAACTGTCAAAACCTGAGTATTTTCCTACTTTAGTGATATTCTGTTTTGTCTGAGATGAGTCGATATCAATGTGGAATACATCAGTAGGGGATACATCGTTTGGAATATAAATTCTGCGCTGTTCAATACCTTTATCGCCATAAGCATCTTTTATAGTGAATTCCAGCGTTTCATTCAGTCCGTCTGGTTTTTCAGGACTTTCAGTCATCCGCACCTTGACGTCAACCTTTTGCGGGAATGTTCCGCTGCCGTCTTTAGGAAGCAGATAATCGCTGTAGATAGTTTCTTCTACCTTTATAGAATATTGCTTATCTTCTTTAAGGTATCCTTCAGGAGCAGATTGTTCTTCTAAAACATAAGTTTTTGAAATGGTATATGTACCATTCTCCATAAGTGGCGTGTAATCCGTATCTCCGGAGAAATCCACCGCTGTCGGAATTGAAGCATACTTTGTTTCACTGCCGCTGTTCCATGCGCTTACAAGGCTGTCGTCCTGTTCATTGTCAGGAGTATTATTAGTATCAATAAGTGCAAGAGTTGCGCCAGGGAGGAAAACAGAATTTCCTTCGTCGTCTTTTATACTTGAAAATTTATCAACCGGAATAGTGTAACCGGAAACAGCTCCAAGAATGTCGGCTCCACCTCGGTAGGGTCTGTAACCGAATTCAAGACCGCCCTTGAAGGATTTTGCAATAAGAGCGCCGGAAAGATGTCCGGGTGATTTCTCTTCCATTGAGGTTACGTCAGCGTTTGGAGCAAGAATCGTACCGTTGAAGTTTCCGTTAACAGAAACCTTTGTAGCTGCATAGAAATTGTACAGAATTCTCTGCGAATCCGGATGATTGTTGCTGTGAACGTTTCCTGTATTGGATATTTCAGTACCGTTTATAAAGGTATGAACGTTTGAGTTATTACCGTCACCGGCTATAACAACGTTGCTGTCACCACAGTTTATAACAATGTTTGCACCTTCAGGGATATCATCAAAAAATATATTTCTGTAATCTTTCCACGAATCTCCAAGATCAAAATAAACTGTTTTAGCTTTGCTGTCAGTTCCGGGACCTGTCAGGTGTATGTCGCCCCATTGACTACCGTCGGCAGCGATACCTTTCTTCTGCGAGAGAATTGAAGAACGTTCTCTTATTTGAACAAAGGCTTGTGAAATAATAGCTTTTGTACCATCGTATTGATACATTTGGGCTAATTCGTTTATATTGTCTAAGTAATTATGCGGACAGTTGTCGCCGCATCCACCAGGATAATCATGACTGTGCAAATCGCTGTAAGGCAGATCCTCGCTGGTAGAACCAACATATGTTATATGATGAGAATCATCTATATTGCCTATTATAAAACGTTTGAAAAGTCCTTCTTCAGGAAGATAATAAACGGTGTAGGAGTATTTGTTACCGGCATTTGTCGTATGGTATTTATGTGATGAATCATTAGCGTCATCGTATTTTTCATCATCTGTACCATTTCTGTTGTGGCCATAGCCTGTAGAAAGCGTATTTATACGTACCATTTTTCCGCCGACGATAACGCTTGCGAAATTAGCTATTTCAGCGTAATTATCTGTTGAAGACAGGTGAGTCATTGAAGCGTAATCGCCGCTTCCTACCTGATAGTTCCAATCCTTGGTAAATGTAAGATCTCCGCCGATAGCGACACGACCTTCTGCATCAGCTTCGGTAGCAGTAAAATCGCCTTCGATAAAAGCGCAGAAATCATTAGCGATACCTAAGAAATACTCATCCATTGCCGCATTCATTATCTCGTCAACAGTACTGCATCCGTCAGCCCAGGCAACACCTGTTCCCTCACCGATAAGCAGCGTTTTCAAAGACATTTCGCTTGGACTATAGGTTATACCATCTACAATATTTCCATCTGCACCGGCAGCATTAGTCAGCTTTTGTCCGTTGCCCTGTTCGTCGTTTGCCAGAAGACTGACTGGCGGACTTTCACCATTAGTATCGTTTTTATCCGTCATACTTATAGCCGGCATGATAAGACTCATTGGCACGGCAAATGTAACAATAGTTGAAAGGCTCATGATTACAGCAAGATACTTTTTTCGTTTTTCATGATCTTTCAGGTATTTGCGGATTAGTGATTGAAATCCTTTCAACGAAATCATCCCTCCTTGAATTTAAATTAAGGAACTTTCAGACTGTTCCGATACTTTCAAAAGGCCATATACGGAAAATAACCTTTCCGATAACATATTCATCAGCAATACATCCTACGGTTGAAGAACGGCTGTCAATTGAAACTGAACGATGATCTCCCATAACGAAAATTCTGTTATCAGGAACCTGATACGGCATTTCTATGTCGCACGTTCCAAGAGCAAGTTCGTTTACATAAGGCTCATCCAGTTTAACATCGTTGACATAAACAGTTCCGTCCGGTGTAATATTAATGTAATCGCCGGAAATGCCAATAACTCTTTTCAGAAGAATTTTGTTATTATAATAAAAAGCCACTATGTCTCCCTGTTTGAAGTTGCTTCTTTTAGAACAGATAATGAGTTCGTCATTCTGCATAGTTGGAGTCATGCTTGATCCCGTAACTCTGAGAACGGGAAGAAAAAGCATAGAAACCAAAACAGCTATAGCGGCAACAACGAGAAGGGATGATATAGTGCTTCTCAATATTCTTCTGAAATCTTTTCGGTATTTAATTTGTTTCAGCTCTGATTCAAGCTGTTCTGTGCTGGGCAGATTCTCAAACGAATTACCCGTATCGGCTGTATTCATTTTGAATTGCTTCCCTCCTTTTCGTTGGGACATACAGCATGAAAAATTTTTTCAAGAATCTCCCGGTCAGCAGCGGAGTTATCAAGCTTTTGTTTCAAATCATTGTTTTCGGTCTGAAGAAGATCTATCTCTTTTCGCATGGTAAAGAGAAGTTCAAGAAGCTCTGATTTTTTCAGCTTATGCAATTCCTTGTCCGTCATACATTTCGCCTGCCTTTGCTGATGCCAGATATTTACAATTTGTATATTTCTGACGTTTTATTTTTCGGAAGTTCCTTTAAATCTTATGAATTTAGTATAGCACTTTTAAACAAAAATGTCAACGCTTTTCTTTTTTTTTGTCACTATTCACGAAAAATAAAATTTTTAAGCCTTTAAATAGGGGCGAATATTTCTGAAATCTATGCAATATGTATAAAGACAACTATTAAATCTGTATGAACAAAGTTTGATAAGCAAATAAAAACGGAGAGCAGCGAGTACCCTCCGTGATGAATATTTTTATTGTTTCCCACGGACGACTGCCATAGGATTTGTCATTTTTCTTATAATTTTAATTCATTTCCGCTTTCTTCACCTTTAGAGAAAGCAGCAATATTGGCAGCAGTAGTTTCTGCGATATTATTAAGAGCCTCTTCCGTCAGAAATGCCTGATGAGAAGTTACAATAACATTCGGCATGGAAATAAGTCTTGCGAGAACATCGTCATCAATGATATGTCCGGAGAAGTCCTGAAAGAAAACGTCGCCTTCTTCTTCGTAAACGTCGAGACAGGCAGCGCCGATCCTGCGTGATTTGATACCCTCAAGCAGGGATTCAGCGTCGATCAGAGCTCCTCTGGAAGTATTTATGATAACGACTCCTTTTTTCAGTTTTTCAACTGTTTCGCTGTTTATCATGTGAAAAGTTTCCTCGGTAAGCGGACAGTGGAAAGAGATTATATCGCTGCGCCGGAAAAGCTCGTCAAGCGGGACATAATCAATACCGCAGTCATTAGCCGGGAATTTATCGTATGCGATAACATTCATACCGAAGCCACGGCAGATATCAATGAAAACACGTCCAATCTTTCCGGTTCCTACCACGCCGACGGTTTTTCCGTGAAGATCGAATCCTGTAAGACCGTTTAAAGAGAAATTGAAATCTCGTGTTCTGATATAAGCCTTGTGTACACGCCTTATAGAAGTTAAAAGCAGTGCCATAGCGTGTTCAGCAACAGCGTATGGCGAGTATGCCGGAACTCTTACTATAGTTATTTTACCTTTGGCATAATTTATATCCACATTATTATATCCGGCGCATCTAAGAGCTATAAGCTTTACTCCCAGTTCACAGAGTTTGTCGATAACTGCGGCATTAACGGTATCGTTAACGAAAACGCAGACGGCAATACAATTTTTTGCCAGATCGGCAGTATCTTCGTTAAGCTTTGTTTCATAGAATTTGAACTTGATATCGTTTTTCTTGCCATATTCCTCAAACGAGGGAATGTCATAGGGTTTTGCATCGAAAAAAGCAACTTTCATTAAATTTTCTCCTTTTCAAGCTCCTTCATCTTATTGAGAATAAGATTTGCCGCATCAAATTTGGTCATTATTTCAAGCTCTTCTTCTTTTCTGGCGGTGATTATGGTAATGATATTGGTGTCTGTTCCGAATCCTGCGCCGGCTGTTTTTATTGAGTTGGCGCAAATCATATCGGCATTTTTGGAAGAAAGCTTTCTCCGTGAATTTTCGATAACGTTATCTGTTTCCATTGAAAATCCGCAGACAACCTGACCATTTCTTTTATTTTGTCCTATATATCTAAGAATATCCTCTGTTCTTCTGAGAGGGATGCTCATATCGCCCTCGGATTTTTTTATTTTGCTGTCAGCAGTTGTTAAAGGAGTATAGTCAGCAACGGCAGCAGCTTTTATTATGAAATCGAAATCCTCAAAACGCTCCTTAACAGCATTGAACATATCCTGAGCCGTTTCAACGGGTATAACATCGACAAACATCGGAGGCTGTACATCGGTATGAGCTGCAACAACTGTTACATCTGCTCCACGGAGCATAGCTGCTTTGGCTATTGCAAATCCCATTTTTCCGGTCGAGTGATTTGTTATGAATCTGACCGGATCAATATTTTCTCTTGTTGCGCCTGCTGTTACGAGTACCTTTTTTCCGGAAAGATCTTTTTCAAATGCAATTTCCCGGATAATATATTCAAGGAGTGTTTCTTCATCCGGAAGTTTTCCGTCGCCGATATCACGGTTTGCAAGCATACCTTTAACGGGCTCTATTATCCCATAGCCGAATTTTTTCAGCTTTTCAATATTATCCTGAACAATCGGGTTGTGGAACATATTGTGATTCATTGCAGGAGCAATTATTTTTTTGCAGGTGCAGGCCATTACAGTGGTTGTGAGCATATCGTCTGCGATACCGTTTGCTATTTTTCCGATAACATTTGCCGAAGCAGGAGCTATCATCACCACATCCGCTTTTTTAGCTATTGAAACGTGTTCAACGCTGTACTCGAAATTTCTGTCAAAGGTATCTATAAGGCATTTGTGCTGTGTGAGAGTTTCAAATGTGAGCGGATGAACGAAGTTTGTTGAATTTTCTGTCATTGCAACGTGAACGTCCGCACCGAGCTTCGTGAGCATTCTTGCGAGGTTGCATATTTTATAAACTGCGATAGAGCCTGATACTCCGAGCAGTATAGTTTTTCCTTTAAGCATATGATAATTCTCCTTTTTGCCATAAAATTGACGTTTTTTAGTCATAGTATGAAAATATCTTTTTATAATTTTTATCAGCCGAAACTGAATCTCCCCCTGAAATTGAGTCTCCGTTATAAGAAAGTAT
>CAJKFZ010000014.1 GCA_905199285.1 uncultured Ruminococcus sp. | reverse complement strand
GTTAATTATCACCATTACAACATAATATCAGCCCTTAAAAACAAAGTTAAACCGTGATCTCAGCTATT
Source organism: uncultured Ruminococcus sp. (assembly GCA_905199285.1). Lineage (GTDB taxonomy): Bacteria > Bacillota > Clostridia > Oscillospirales > Ruminococcaceae > Ruminococcus. The sequence goes on along the minus strand of CAJKFZ010000014.1, from coordinate 22,487 downwards.
CTGATTTATACAATATGCACAACTTATGAGGTTTCACTAAGATAAATTTCAGCTCTGTTCTGAATCCTTTCAGCACACTCTTCTGCCGTAATTTCATCGCTAATAAATTCAAGGAACTCCTCACGCATTATATCTTCAACAGGCTTGTCGCTGCCAGCAAGAACACTGCATCTTCCCACAAGTTCTTTTATCGAGTCTATCGTTTCGCCGCTGACTGCTCCGCAATTTATAAACTCAAAGTTATGCCACTCCTCGCCGTCTATAATAACATCAGGATTCTGTGATATACGCTGATCATGGAGCAGATTATGCTCGAAAGCGTCTTTTCTCGTTGAAAAGCGCATTGAAGAAGACGTAGCGCTCTTGTCCGCCTGATTATCAAAGCTCATGATATAATCCACAAACGCCCAGCCTCCGGCAGTACATTTTCCGCCTCTGAGAACCGAATAAACTCCCTGATAACAAGGTGAAACCACACCGTTACGATTTTCGGACGGATAGTTGAGAAATGTCGCTTCGCCGTCCTTAAAACCATACATTTCGGCAATATAGTCCAAACTCGCAAGACCGCTAAGGTTATAATTTGCCAAAAGAGCCTTTTTATTTTTAACAGCATTCTTTGCTTCACGATAAAGCGAATTTGCTTCATCTTCAGTGTGAGTGTTTCTATATTCCGTCCAATCAAACGGTTCGGCTATTTTTGCTGTTTTCACAAAATCCAGAAGTTTTATAAATTCATCCGAATCAAAACTGCATACGGCTCTTTCATAATCTATCCACGAACTAAGATTATTAAGGCAATATAGTTCAAAAACATCTTCCTGAGTGTTGCATTCCATTTCTACTCCAAGATACATCTCTTCAGGCAGATTTTCAGCGATATCTAAAAATTCATCATAATTCCAATCGCTGTGCTCCTCGCCGATAATATCATTGTTTGCAAGAAGAAAGTTTGCGGAGAAACGATCAGAAATTCCGTAAAGACCGCCCTTATACTCATAAGCCTGAACTATATTATCAAGAATATCGTCTTTGGAAAATCCTCCGTACTCTGCTGAAAGCTCCCACATATCAGCAAAAGCGCCCATATTGGCATATCGGTACATCGTTCCGGTATTGGTGTAGCAGTAAACATCCGGAGCGTTTCCGGAGAGGACGTCCTCTTTAAGCTTTTCGTCACTGTCATCATAAGCTTTCATTTCAACAGAGTAATTATCGCTGTATTTGTTGAACTCGACAGAAATCTCTCTCTTATCGGAATTTACATTTCCCGAAACTCCTACAACTACCGTTTCCTTATTCTGAACGTAATCGTCCGGACGTACCGTTAACAGCGATAAATAGGATTCTCTGGTCTTGTAATCACGTCCGGTAGCGACAAATTTTCCTTCTCCGGCGGGAGCGATCTGGATAAGCTCAGAACTGCTTACGTCCGAAGCAATATAGTCCGTAATTTTAACAAGCTCGTCCGATTTGGTAAGACCGAAAATTCCGTCGATCATCATGAAATAAAGCTTATAATCTCCCGTTCCCCTGACATGACCTCCCTTACGACTCAGATAGCCTCCATAAGGGATCATTTCCTGAGGTGTTTCAACGCTTTTTCCGTCCAAAACCGCATATCCGTTCATTGAAGAAACTATCATATTGCCCTCGGAATCCTCTCCGTAGAAGAAATCATTATCGCTGTCTGAAACGTCGGTAACGCTTCCGCTTTCATCGAGCAGAGCCGTTCCGCCGCTGAAAGGAAGTATGTAGCCGTTTCCGTAACGCACTATTCCGCTCACGAACGATTCTCCGACGGTAAAATAGCGTTCCATACCGCTTATTTCCACGGATTTGGAAAACGCTCCGTCCGCACTATAGCAGCGCATCTCAAATTCAGCTTCGGCATTCTCAATGTCGTTATATTGGCACAAAACTGTGAAACTTCCGTCCGATTCCGAGTTCACGATAACCTCGTCAGCTTTTCTTTCAAAGACAAGCTCAATCGGAGCGTTATACTCCATTTTCTCATTAAATCCTACAAATTTTATTGCTCCGTCAATACTCTTGTATACGAGCCGTACTCCATTTGATTCACTATAGGAAAGGTCTTGAAAAGAGATAAGCTCATCCGGAAGCGTCAGACGCTGTTCCTTATACATTGTCTGCGTTACGATAACTTCCGGCGAAGATTCCGGCTTTTCCTGCCTTTTTCCGCACGATGCGTTTACTAATATCATTGATAGAATAATTGATACTGCTGCGAATTTTTTCATATATACAACCTCTTAAAATCAGATTATAGGCAGCGCTGTTAAGCTACCTTTATAAATAAGTGATTTTAAGAGGCAAAAAAGACGACATAAAAATATATTTTTTTATTTTAACAATACAAACATACCCTATCTGCAAATTATCGCTCATCAAAATGCAAAATAACTGCAAAATCTATTGACTTATTCATTTTTAAAATTATACTTAGAATTAATGCAACACCACATCAAGGTCAACAAATGTCCTTATGCATTGTCAGATAAAATTAAAAACGAAAGGAAACAAAACAATGAATAAATTTTACTGGCGTTCTACCGCCTTTGCAATCGCAGCCTGCCTGTCGCTTCAATCATGCAGTAAAAAAGCCGGAACTGCTTCTGAAGATTCATCATCAAAGCCTGTTGCAGGCGGAGCTGTTACTGTCGAGCGTACAACTCAGAAAGCGGAAGAAGTTCTGAGCGATTCATATAAAGCTACTAAGCTTACTATTCCGGAAGGAATTGATTTCCTAAGCGAATTCAGGTACATTCCTGATAAAGACAGGGTTATGGCAGTCGGCAGCAGCACACAATCCACAAAATTGCTCTCGTTCAGTCCTGATTTTACGTCCTCATCGGAAATAACACTCCAGTTTCCGGAAGAATATACCTCAAGCGACGAAGCGTATCCGATTTACTCTTTTTCTAACAAAGGAGAAGTTTCAACCCTGCTTATGCTGTCCGACCACGGCGGAGTTGTTATGCCCGAAGAATACGACGAAAATTTCGACTATGAAGCCTATGAAGCAAACGCTGTTAAAAGCTATATGTTCTGCCGTTTCAGCGAAAGCGGCGAGCTTACCGATAAGATAAGTGTAAACGGACTTGACGCTTTTCAAGATGAGTACGGCTATTTACAGATCGCATCTATATACGCTACAGATGACGGCGGAGCGATTCTTTGCCTGCGGGATGCGACTATTCTCAAAATCAACAAAGACGGTTCTGTAAAGGCTTTGTATCAGTATGATGACGATGAAAGCACCTACATCGACGGTTCGCAAATGGTCACCGACAAAGACGGGAAATTGATCCTTGCAATAACTGCTACCGATTACACCGAAGATACACCGCAGGTCAGTCAGAAATTTTACGATGTAAACCCTGATACGGGAGTTTCTGCCGAGCCGTTCGCCGTTTCAACCACAGATTATTCTCCGAATGGAGCTATCGCCGGCGGACGTGGGGATTACCGCTTATTCATTCCTCTTTTTGATGCTCTTTACGGCGTAAAAGCGGACGGAAGCCTTGAATCCGTTTTAAACTGGAATGATTCAGATATCGGAGCGATTACGCTTTATCCCGTCGGCGAAAACGATTTTGTCGCCTTTGGCTCGGACAATTACGGCAGTCAGATGAATTTCATGTATCTCAGAAGAAGAAATATGAGCGAACTCTCCGATACAGTAGTTTTAACTCTTGCGTCGCTGTGGGGAGGCGGAAGCGACATTGTTAATCAGTTCAACCAGAGTCAGAACAAATACCGCATACAAATCGTGGATTACAGTCAGTACAACAGTGAAGAGCCGCCCTATACTGCCGACGGAGCCATGAATCAGCTTAAAATGGATCTTATCTCCGGAAAAGCTCCTGATATTATCATCACTCAGAACCACAACGATATTACCGCTCTGTCAGGAAAAGGCGCTTTTGTAGACCTCTATCAGTTTATGGAAAACGATCCGGATGTAAATCGTGATACCCTTATGCCGAATCTTCTTAAAGCCTGCGAAAATTCCAATGGTCAGCTTTATTCTCTCTCGCCATCTTTTAGTATTAAAACAATGGCTGTTAAAACTAAGTTCTTCGACAAGGAAAACTGGACTCTTGATGAAATGATATCGCTCTACGATAACGCTCCGTCAACCGCCGATCATCTTTATGATGGAATAAGCAAAGAGGAGATGTTCAGGAATTTATTCTATGCCGCAACCGATCTTGTGGATTACGAAAGCGGCGTATGTCATTTCGACAGTCCTGATTTCGTGAAGATACTTGAATTCTGCAATCGTTTTGTTGACGAGGTGTCTATGCCCGATAAATGGAGCGAGCCTGAGGCTCATGATCAGTATTACACCGATAAATTTTACTGGTGGAGCAACGACAGGATAGTTGTTTCTGAAATAGGGGCTGGCGGAGACTCCTCTTTAAGCTATACAAGGGACGTTGACGCAAGGGATGATATCACTCTTGTCGGCTATCCCTCCTCAAACGGAAGCGGTGGAAAGCTTGATTTTTCGGAAAATATCGCTATTTCAGCTACCTGCCCCGATAAAGAAGGAGCATGGCAGTTCGTCCGCAGCTACTTTACTAAGGAATATCAGCTTGCCGAAAACGATTGGGGTGGTAAAGCGAACATTCAAGGTCTTTCAGCAAGAAAAGACGGTTTTGAACGTGATATGTACAGATCATCGCATTTCACTGATATGGACGGCAACAGCGTTGACTATTACGAAAGCAAAGGCGATAAATATTATCCTCTTACTCAGGAGGAAGAGGATAAACTCACAAATTACATTCTCGGCTGCGATACTATTTACGGCGACTATGATTCGGATGTTCTCAACATCTGCCTTGAAGAAGCCGCCGCCTACTTCGCCGGAGAAACAACCGCAGAAAATGCAGCAGATATGATCCAGAACCGTGCTTCAATAACTTTAAGCGAGAAAAGATGATATACTATAATTATAGTTGGTGTGTTTCCCTGTACCCTTGTTCAAGTGGTATTTATTCTATTTGGCGATTCAACTCTAATCATTCCGAATACCCCTTGCGGGTATCCGGAATGATTAATACTGGGTTTCCAAAGGGGATGTACTCCCCTTTGGCAGGGGTATAAGGGGACAGCGTCCCCTTATAATTACAGAATAACAATTTTACTCATATAAATTTATTGAAATTGGCTATTGACATTTCGCTCCGATAGGTATATAATAACAACGCTGAAATTATATGGAACCGTTTTCCATAAAAAGACGGATTCACGCTGTATAAAGCGTGCTTATGGAGTTGAAATGGATACTATTGAAATTTTCCTTAACAAACTTTATGCCGGAAAAGAACTTTATGCCGAACTTTCATCAAAACTTGAATGCGGCAGTATTTCCGGAAAAAACGAGCTTTCTGCTGTTCTTTCAGAATGGAACAAGGATATCGGATTCAAGCTTTTTATTTCCGATGAAAATATTCCCAACGAAACAGTTGACGAAATTATTGAAGCATTCGATGAATGCAAAAATATAAACTGCGAAACTGTAACGGATGAATTTCTCAATGTTATCGGAGAAAATGAGAGGATCACACACCTCAGCAAACCGAGATCTCTTATCCACAGAGACGGCGATCTTCATCCTACTGTCCATGTCTGGATAGTAAAAAGAAAAGATATGGGCATTTTCGTTCTGCTTCAGAAAAGAGCCTCGGAAAAGGAGATCTATCCCGACTGCTATGACGTATCAGCCGCCGGACACGTTTCTCAGGGTATGGAATTCCGAAAAACTGCCGTAAAAGAGGCTTATGAAGAACTTGGCCTTGAGATTCCGGCAGGAAAACTGGAGCATATAGGAAACCGTCAAAGCTCGCATTCAAACGGAGAAATAAACGACAACGAAATGAGTGCTGTATATATTTATCGTGAAAATGTGGACATAAATAATCTGGTTCTTCAGCATTCCGAGGTTTCAGAGGTCTGCTGGGCAGAGATAGACGAGGTTCTCGCTGCTATGAAAAACGAAGATTTTCCGAATTGTATTTCTATTGATGAACTTGCAATGATAAAAAAAGCACTTTTTTAAAAAAGAAAAATAAATAAGCCGGAGGATTTTCCTCCGGCTTATTCTTATTTCCAGAAAGCAAAGAACTGCTCAACATCGTATGCGATCTCGGGATATTCAGGTCTAATACTCGTGTAGCAGAATATCTGGTTTACATTCTGAACTCCCGCTATAAATAAAGTCCATATAAGCGAAAAGCACATAAATCCTTTTGCAAATTTTTTAAGTGTTTCGTTATCTGTTTTGGAGTACAAATAGAATATGACTGCAAATGCTCCTAAAAGCGCCTGCCATGAGAAATCCACCATATATCTTACGGCATAACCGCTTTCCCAGACGGACGCCACTATAATAAACGGTATAAGCAGACATGGGATTCCTATATACGCCATGCGGCTGAGCTTCATGCGGCGGTCGGGGAAAGTTTTCAACGCTCTCGGTGCAAGGAAATATGCAAACATCGGCAGCGCAAGGAAGAAAAGTCCGGAAGAATTCACAGTTGAAGCAAAATCCTCATAGAAGAATCCATTCACGTTCATAAACTGGAATTTGGTCGAAACTATCGGGTAAACCGGAGTTATTACAGGTGCGTTAAAGAAGTAATTGAAAAGCGCAACCAGTGAGAGCTGCCAGTGGAATTGAGCCTTTGTAAAATCGTTTATAGTAAGTGAATACTGTATTCCGAACTCAAAGGGATTGCCAAATCGTGAGTAATTGTACCACATCTGAACGAGTCCGAGACAAACCATAGGAAGCAGAGCACAGAGGATATATTTTACTCCGTTAGAATTAAAAAGTTTATTTTTCTGAGGATTTGCTGCTTTTCCGGAAGCTCTTTTCAAAGCTGCAAGCATAAATACTGCAGCGCAGATACAATAAAGCACCAGCGTTGGTCTTGAAAGAACAGCAACTGCAAAAAGGAGCGAAGATACCGCCGTTTTAGGAAGCGAAGGGTTTTCCTTTCCGATAATTCCGGCTGATATCATAAAATAAACCGCCCACGTTAAAAAGGCAAATCCGGCTGCCATAGCTGTTTCATAAAACTGCGGTCTGCCTATGCTGAACCATATTCCGCTGACCGTATGTAAGATGATCAGAGCCGTTATAAATAATCCCGTAGGAGTTTTCGGGAAGAATTTTTCCACTATTTTCATGAACAGGAACGATAATCCTATTATTCCGATAAACGAAAATATCATTATCGCTATGCCGTCATGCAGGAAATGTCCTGTTATCAGGTGAAATGGCATAAACAAAAGTATTACCGGAGCAATTCCATAGTAAGAATAATATTTCTGATCGAAATAAACGTGATCCCATTCAATATCAAGTTCAACGCTTTCTCTTAATGCACGATCATAGGGATTATCGAAATTTTTCAGCGACTCGGCAGGCTCGTTAAGAAGGCTTGTACTGCCGTTTTCAAAAGCCTCGACAAGCTCCTGCGACATCTGATCTCCCTCCGGCAAACTAAGCGCGTCTTTCCATGTGAATCCAAGTTTGTAATGGGTTATCCAGACTGTTACGACACACAGGAGTACGGTAAGAACAACGGTGAATCCACGGCAGAATTTTCTGTTTTCCACAAAACTTCTGTTGAATATTCTGCTGTTGAACATAAGATAAATAAAGCTGCTCAGCAGAACGATCGCAAGAAATCTGGTCATTGAGATATCCATAGGTGAAGATGTGTTAAGAGTTATTCCGTTTATGTAAACGATTCCGCCGTTTATAGGAACGATTCTTATTCTCATATCACTTACTTTTCCGGAAAGCTGAAGATCCGTAAATTGTGAACCCCACCTGTCACGGACCATCATTCCCTTTCCGATATTTTCCCTGTAAATAGTGGTCTGAGTTTCATCCATTGCGTCAACAAAAATTTCCGCACCCTTTGTTCCGTTTTCAAAATTAAGATCAATGAAAACGTTTCCGACCTCTTCGTTTATTCCTTCAAGAGTAAATGAAATTTCCTCGGTGCCTTTGACCATGATATCTTTTTCAGCCGGACGATAATTTACTCCCATTGAAGAAGCAAACTGTTCCGCTTTAAAATTCATTTCAGTGAAATTCTTTCCCCAAAGTCTGTAAAACGGAAGATTAAAAAGAGTTACCTCAAGCACTGCGGCGATCATCATTGCTTTTACAGCAAAGGCTATAACAGGATATTTCTTCTTTTTGTTTATTTCACAGAGCAGAAAAGAAAAAATACTTGTGATTCCAAGAAGGAAGAAAGCTCCGGCATATATTCCGAAATTAATAAGATTAAGATTATCCGCAGCTCCGACGCTGAACAAAAAAACTGCCGTTCCTCTGGCTATACTGCGGATTGAACGTGTTTTCCCGGCTGCTTTTTTTCCTTTATTGTCATTGCATATTTCATGAAGAAAAATACCTGTGACTGACAATGAGATAATAAACATAAGTATAAATAAAAACGTATTCATCAAAAACCTCCCATATTTTTTAACTTTGCAAAAATGCTGAATAATAAGAATCTGTCCGATTTGGAGTAATTCTTAATTCATCGTTTGTAGGTTTATTATATTATAATAAATGGAATTTGTCAACTTTTTCATGCTTGGTGACAAAATTGTGAAATATTAATGATAAAAAGATGACTTTTTCTTAGGAATACATTACATTGTGACATTTCGCTTGACAAAACTGTTACTCTTGTGTATAATATGTATAAGAACACGGAGAGGCACTGCTCCGGAAAACATGAAAGGAAAATTATTATGAATACATTAAAGAAAAGATTAATCTCGCTTGCGCTTCTTTGTTGTTTTGCTCTTGCTTCCGTTACAGGATGCTCGGATAAAAACAGCAGCAAAAGCTCTGAAAGTGATCATATTTCTGTAAATGACGGTAATACCGATTCCTCTAACGGCGGAGGAGTAATCGATGATACCGCCATAGAGGTAATCACAAATGCCAAAGGATATCCTGTTGCTATGCCATTCCAGTCTGAAGACATACAAAATGCTCCGATCTCAAACGAGAACGGTATGGATCTTATCGGTCCTGATTCAAGCTCTATAGATGTTTCACCTTCCATAAATGCGTCAGCTCAAACTCCTACAGAATCCGTTACTGTCGTTAACGAAGCCGGCGAGCCTGTTACAGAGGAAAATGGTCAGCCTGTTACAGAATACGTTACAGTTCCTGCCGAATCTACAAGCGAAAATGCTGCTTCTGATTATAAGAGCAAGACGAACGGAAGATATGTGCTCTGGGTTGATATTTCAAAGGATGAAAACTATGTTTTCAACGATGAATTTGTAAGAGTTACTATGAAGATCAAGGAAAATATTCCGGATGGCGATTATCCTATCAGCCTTGTAACCGATCTTTCAACAATCGCAGGCGTTTCTGTTGATCCGGATAAGATCTTTGCAGGAACAGTCAGAGTAGGCGGCGGAGAAATACAGGCTCAGGATTTTTCATCCGAAACAGGATTTGTCGTATACGGTGACAATATAAACTGTAAGCAGGGCGATACTGTTGATTTTTACATCAACATGAAAAATAATCCCGGGCTTGCTGCTGTTCTGCTGTGGTTCTATTATGATTCAAATGCGATTGAAATTGAAGATGTAGGTTCTGCAGGAGAATTTGAAACTTTTGCATATCCCCAGACAGGTGAGAAAAAATCACAATAATTTCCATAAACAAAATTATGACGCCTTAATCCGGCGTCATTTTTGTAAAATCAGCAGTACATAACGATTGACGTGAAAAGAATTTGTACGATGTTGACTCAAGTCCTGCTTCATATGCAGTAATCATTTCCTGAATTTTCTGAATTATGATCGATTATATCTTGAAGCGTGATATTATCAAGATAGTCTGTTATCACTTTGTTCAAGCCTTCCCAGACGAAAAGCGTTGAACATTCTGCTGCCCGTGGGCAATCATTGTGTTCAAATTCAAGACAAGCTACCGGAGCAAGACTTCCCTCGGTCATTCTGAGAATTCCGCCTACTGTATACTCCGACGGAGATTTTGCCAGCATATAGCCTCCCCTGTTGCCTCTGTTTGTTTTAAGGATGCCGCTTTTTCCCATCAGGGGAACTATTTGTTCCAGATATTTTTTGGAAATATTCTGCCTTTCAGCAATATCCTTTAAGGAAACATAATTCTCACTGCCATTAAGCGCAAGATCATAAAGCATACGCAGAGCGTATCTGCCTTTGGTTGAAATTTTCATATTATATAAATAAGCTCCTTTCAATATAAAACTATTGCTCCTATTATACCATAGGTTTAATATGTTTTCAAGAGTTTTATTTACTTTCCGGAAAAATTTCTCCAAAAAAATTCATCATTCCTGAAAATTTTAAGGTAATTTTAAGAATCTTTCTCTATAATATAATCAAACGATACGAAAGGAGCGTGAGTTTTCAGAAATGGCAATTAATACTTTTGCTCGCAAAGAGATAAAATTTCTTCTGAATATGCGGCAATACGAGGGACTTATGAGCGTTATTCATGAATATATGAACCCTGATAAATACTGCGTTGGCGGAAGAGAATACGGCATTTATAATATCTATTATGATACTCCGGATGACTTTCTTATAAGAGAATCGCTTTCTAAACCCTATTATAAAGAAAAAATCAGACTTCGCAGCTATTATTCTCCCGCTGCACCGAACGATACGGTTTTTCTTGAAATAAAAAAGAAAATCGGCGGTATTGTTACCAAAAGAAGAGTTTCAATGACTCTCGCTGAATCGGAAGCTTATTTTTATGAACGCTCTAAGCCCGAGATCACCAAATATATCACTGAACAGGTCTTCCGTGAGCTTGACGTTTTTCTTAATCATTATCCTGTTGCTCCGAAACAATACATAAGCTATCAGAGAGAAGCATTTTTCGGCAAAGATAACAGCGATTTCCGCCTTACGTTCGACAGAAAGATCACCGAGCGCAGATATGATCTTGGTCTTGATTATGAAAGCTATGGTAACTTTATTATCGACGAAGATCAGCGTCTTATGGAAGTCAAGGTTTTCGATGCTATACCGGATTGGCTTGTAAGAAAACTTTCAGAGCTTCAGATCTTCAAAACAAGCTTCTCTAAATATGGCAGAGCTTATGAAAATTTCGTTAAATCAAATATCGAAAAATCAGAACCCGTAAGGATTTCTGGTATTTCAATAGTCAACAACAATATATTAATTAACAGGAGTGTATAACATTATGTTTCCAAACGGTTTTTTCGGCAATGTTCTTTCAAAATATGGTGAATCAAGTGAAACTGCTGGTTCAATATTAAACAACGCAACAACAGCAACCGCTTTAACAGAGATAAAACCGGCTGAATTCTTCCTCTGCGTCGGAGCTGCGCTCGTTATCGGTTTCCTCATCAGCCTTATCTACATAGCAACTCATAAAAAGGATGGCTATTCGCAGAGCTACGTTTTAACGATCATCATGCTTCCAACTATAGTTTCGCTTATTCTTCTGCTTATAAGCACTCCTGCCGGCGCACTCAGCCTTGCCGGAGCATTTACCCTTGTAAGATTCAGAAGCGTTCCCGGCGATCCGAAAGATATTGCCTACATTTTCTTTGCAATGGCTACCGGAGTTGCCTGTGGTATCGGTTATGTCGGATTTGCCATCGTATTCTTTGTAATTCTCGGAATCGTTATGTTTGTTCTTTCTGCGGTTGATTTCGGCGGATGCAAGAGAAATCACATGACTCTTAAAATCACTATCCCGGAAAATCTCGATTATCAGGGTGTTTTTGAACCTGTTCTCAGCAGATATACCGCTTTCCACAAGCTCAGAAGAGTTAAAACTACGAACTTCGGTACGCTTTTCGAGCTTATTTACAGCGTTGATGTGTACGATGATATTGATCAGAAAAAATTCATCGACGAGCTTCGTGCGCTTAACGGCAATATGACTATCAATCTCGTATTTTTCAAGTACGATGATAAGATCTACGAAAACTAATAAATTCCCTCTTGAATATTTGTCAGACCCTCAGTGCAGATTGGGTCTGGCAAATTTCGTATTTATGAAAAGGAGAGTAAAATTATGAAATACAGAAAAGTTCTTGCAGCAGCGCTTTCGCTGACTATCATATCGGGAGTATGCTCGTGCGGAAAAAACAGCAGCAGTTCCGAAAAAACTCCTGAAATAGTCGGAAATACAGAAATTACTTCCGGCGAAGAAAAAAATACGACTGAAGATTCCGATGCGGTAGGTGATAAAAAAACCAATAATTCAGCTAAAACGACAACGTCAGTTTCTTCAGAATCAAGCGATACAAAAACTACATCAACTACCGCTAAAGGTTTTGTCGCAGGAGGAAACACTTCAACTACTGCATCTAAAAAAACATCCTCAGCTCCTACCGTTAATACTTCCGGTACGGGAGGAAATAATCAGCAGTCTTCCGGAGGAAACACATCTCAACGTCCAACAGGAAACGCTCCATCAGGAGGAACAACTTCTCCGTCAGGCAGCAATAACTCTGGAGGCACAAACACAGGCGAAAATTCCGGCGGAAACGAACCTGCTACCCCGCCTGTCGATGTTCCTAGTGAAGAAAAATACACTGCTTCGATCACTCTCGGTTCTTCACCTAACTTCACAGGAAGCAACGTTTCTGTTGAAGGTTCTGTCGTTAAAATAAATGCAGGCGGAGATTATATTTTCACAGGCAGCATTTCAAACGGTCAGATCTACGTCAATACCGCAACCGAAGAAAAAGTTACTTTAGTTCTGGACGGCGTGGATATTTCCAACTCGTCCGGTCCGGCAATTTTTATCGACGAAGCTAAAAAATGTACTATAAAGATAAAAGAAGGCTCGGTCAATAATCTCAGCGACGGAGGCAGAGATAAAATCAACGACGGAGTTATTTTCTCGAATGATACTTTACGATTCAAGGGCGGTGGGGAACTGAATATCACGTCCGGAAACGCTCACGGAATTGCCAGCGATGACGATATCATTATAGAAAACGGTACATACAACATTACTTCTATAAAGTCAGGAATTTTTGCTCACGATGATATAACCATAAGCGGCGGAAACCTTGATATAAAAGGCGGTACAAACGGTATAAAATCAAAGGGAACAATCAATATAAGCGGTGGAAATTCCATTATTTCGGGCGGAACGAAAGAAGAAAAAAGTTCAATTTACTCAGCCGGAGCGTTCAATTATTCCGGAGGCTACGTTTTTGCCGCCGGAAATATGGTATCTGCCCCGACAAATACTGATATACCGTACATTGTAGCTGATTTAGGCACTTCGTTTCCTGCCGGAAGCGAAGTTGAAATGGTTCTCGACGGTGTTCAGATGTCAGATTTTGCGCCGCATAATAATTTCCGTTGTCTCATGATGCTTGCTCCGGATATCGCTATTGGAAGCAGTTTTTATGCTGTTATTAACGGCAACGACTACGAAACAAATACGGTCAACGGCATTCAGAATATTTTTAACATCAATAAATAGCAATTTTTAATTAATATTCAGCAAATAAATGTTAATTTATAATTAATTCACAAAAAATTAACTATAAAATTATTCCAAAAATGCCCAAAAATACACTATAGTATAGTTGTGTGCATGATTATATATTGCAATGCAATTGATTTTGCAATATAATATATACAGCAAATGAAAATACTGGTATTTAGTTTCAAGCGTTCCCCCTCTCATACGCTTGATACTGAATATCAGATTACTTGCAATCGCAGGAATTGGATTTGCTAACTAATAAAACAAAATCCCTTTCATTTGTAATTTTTCATGTTTTCTATTCTCAGTAATTTATTTTAACTTGTTATGCCTTATGCGTTCCACAGTGCTAAAACGGTTTTCCGTTTGGAACGTCCTTGCCTTCCTTAAACAGGAAGGATTTTTTTATATTGTGAAATTTGCGTGAAATATTATATAATTCCATTGACAAATTCTATAATTGGTGATATATTATTGTTGTAAAGACAATAACACAAAAACAAAGGAGGCCGATTATGAAACGCAGCGTTTATAGTCTCGTTTTATCCGATGACGTTATAAAAGCCGTTGACAAAGAGGCTTATCGACAAGGGACAAGCCGTTCAAACCTTATCAACCAGATTCTCGCTGAACAACTTTCCTGTATTACTCCCGAAATGAGAATGCGTGACATTTTCGCTGCCGTTTCAGGATTTGTAAACGGAAATTTTCAGATACAGCAGCAGCGTTCCGCTTCGCTTATGACTCTGAGAACTGCTCTAGAATATAAGTACCGGCCAACCATTAATTATAAGGTCGAACTGGAACGCTCTCCCGAAAATTTTCTGGGAACATTAAAAGTTCAGATTCGTACTCAAAGTGAAAACCTTATCGAAATCTTCAACAGCTTTTTCGTTTACAGAATCAAATTTGAAATGTTTCAGCTTGCCGCTCATGGTTATAATAATTATACCTGCGATTTATCATCGGGATCGTTTACAAGAAAATTTCTTAACAGCTCCCTCAGCGAGGAACAAGCCGGAATGGCTATCAGCCGCTATTTGACTAATCTTAACGATTCGATTCAAATATTTTTTTCAGCTCCGCAAAACTTCAGCAAATTTGCTCCGGAGCTTGAAAATGATTATAAAAAAATGCTTAAAGAATTTGTAATTTAGGAGGAATTGTTTATGAACGCAGAGAAATTAACTCAAAAATCTATGGACGCCGTTAGAAAGGCTCAGAGCATCGCTGTTATGCACTCCAATCAGATAATCGAGCCGATTCATCTTCTTGCCGGACTTCTTAAACAGGAGAACGGTCTTATTCCACAGCTTCTGCGTAAAATGAATATCGACGCAGATATTTTTGAATCCGAAACAGATAAAAAACTTGATTCTCTTCCTAAGGTAACGGGAAGCGGACGAAGCAGCAATATCGGAATCTCGTCTGAGAGCGATCGTGTCATTACTTCCGCTGAAAAAATCGCTTCCGATATGAAAGATGAATTTATCTCAGTCGAACATATCATGCTCGCTCTTATCGACTGCAAGGACAAGGACGTTTCTCAGCTCTGCAAAACTTTTAATATCAGCCGTGAAAATTTCCTTAGCGCCCTTATGTCTGTACGAGGAAATACAAGAGTTACAACAGAAAATCCGGAAGATACCTACGACGTTCTTTCAAAATACGGTCAGGAGCTTGTCGAGCTTGCACGCAAAAACAAGCTTGATCCCGTGATTGGACGTGACAGCGAAATAAGAAACGTTATCCGTATTCTTTCCAGAAAAACTAAAAATAATCCGGTTCTTATCGGTGAACCAGGAGTCGGAAAAACTGCCATTGCTGAGGGACTTGCTCTCAGAATCGTTGCAGGAGACGTTCCCGACAGTCTTAAAGACCGCAAAGTTTTCTCGCTTGATATGGGAGCTCTCGTTGCCGGAGCTAAATACCGTGGAGAATTTGAAGAGCGTCTTAAAGCCGTTCTTAATGAGATAAAAAACAGCAATGGTCAGATACTGCTCTTTATTGACGAGCTTCACACTATCGTAGGCGCAGGCAAGTCCGACGGTGCAATGGATGCAGGAAACCTCCTTAAACCTATGCTTGCAAGAGGCGAACTCCACTGTATCGGAGCAACAACACTAAATGAGTACCGCCAGTATATCGAGAAGGATCCGGCTCTTGAACGTCGTTTCCAGCCTGTTATGGTCGATGAACCGTCAGTTGAAGATACTATCTCTATCCTTCGTGGACTTAAAGAACGCTACGAGGTTTTCCACGGCGTTAAAATTCACGATAACGCTCTGATTTCCGCTGCTGTCCTCTCAAACCGCTATATAACCGACAGATTTCTTCCGGATAAGGCTATCGACCTTATTGACGAAGCCTGCGCTACTATCCGCACTGAAATGGACTCGATGCCCACTGAACTTGACGTTATTTCACGCAAAATCGTTCAACTCGAAATCGAAGAAGCAGCTCTAAAAAAGGAAAACGACAACATCTCTAAAGAACATCTTGAGGAGATACGCAAAGAGCTTTCCGAGCTTCGTGAACAGTTCAGCGAGATGAAAGCTAAGTGGGAAAATGAGAAGACCGATATTTCCGCCGTTCAGAAACTCCGTGAAGAAATCGAAGCTGTAGGCGGAGAAATCGACCGTGCCGAACGTGAATACGACCTCAACAAAGCCGCAGAGCTGAAATATGGCAGACTGCCGCAGCTCCAGAAAGAGCTTGAAGAACTTGAACACAAGGCTGAACATGACGTTGAAAACGGCAGACTTCTTCGTGATAAAGTAACAGAAGAAGAAATTGCCAAAATCGTTTGCCGCTGGACGGGAATCCCGGTTTCCAAGCTTATGGAAGGTGAAAAGGAAAAAATACTCGGTCTTGAAAGTCTGCTCCATAAACGAGTTATCGGTCAGGATGAAGCCGTTACAAAGGTCAGCGAAGCTATTCTACGTTCAAGAGCCGGCATTCAGGATCCAGACAGACCTATCGGTTCGTTCCTTTTCCTCGGTCCGACGGGTGTTGGTAAAACCGAGCTTGCAAAAGCTCTTTCGGAAATCCTTTTCGATGACGAACGCAATATCATCCGTATTGACATGAGCGAATATATGGAGAAATTCAGCGTAAGCCGTCTTATCGGAGCGCCTCCCGGATATGTCGGCTACGACGAGGGTGGTCAGCTTACCGAAGCCGTGAGAAGAAAACCCTATTCAGTCGTTCTTTTCGATGAAATCGAAAAAGCTCATCCGGACGTTTTCAATATTCTTCTTCAAGTTCTCGATGACGGAAGAATTACCGATTCACAGGGCAGAACAGTTGATTTCAAGAACACGATAATCATTCTTACCTCAAATCTCGGTTCGCCTTACATCCTTGACGGCATCGGCTCTGACGGCGAAATCACTGACGATGCGAGGGAAAAAGTAGAATCACTTCTGAAACAGCAGTTCCGCCCGGAATTTCTTAATCGTCTTGATGAAATAATCTTCTATAAACCTCTTGCAAAAACCGAAATCATCAAAATTGTTGATCTTATGCTCGCCGACCTTCAAAAACGTCTTGATGATAAACATCTGCGTATAAACGTCAGTGAAGCTGCCAAGAATTATATTGTTGAATGCGGATACGATCCTAACTTCGGCGCAAGACCGCTGAGACGATTTATCCAGAGCAGGGTTGAAACTCTTGCCGCTAAAAAAATCATCGGAAGTAACCTTTCAGCCGGTGATATCATTGATATTGACCTCGATGAAAACGGAGTTTTAACCGCTTACTAATTTCTGCTGCGTTGGCTTAAAACCGCAAAATTGCTTGATTCTATAGCTGTTTTATATAAAAAAATAGCGTTAGATAGCCAAATACAAGGTCATTTTGTCATTTTTTTCTCAATTCCTTGACAAATAGAAATAAAGGGTATATAATTCAATTGTAAAAAAACAAGATATATGGAGGATACAGAAATGACTAAAACAGAATTAATCAGCTCAGTTGCCGAAAAAACCGACTTAACCAAGAAGAACGCTGAAGCAGTTGTAAATGCGGTTATCGCTACAATTACAGATGCTCTCGTAAACGGCGACAAGGTTTCTATCGTTGGTTTCGGTACATTTGAAGTTCGTGACCGCAAGGAAAAACAGGTTCTTAACCCACAGACACATCAGATGATGACTGCTCCTGCTTCAAAGGCTCCTGCTTTTAAGGCTGGTCAGGCATTAAAGAACGCCGTAAACAAGTAATTTTAGGAGGATTTTATTATGCCAAGAGCTAAAAAGACATCAAATGCTGCAACAGCCAAAAAGGAAGTAAAGGCTGCTGTAACTGCTGCTCCTGCTGAGGAGACAAAACCCGTTGAAGCAAAGACTCCAGTTGAAGAAAAGAAAACTGCCGCTAAGAAGACTGTTTCAAAAAGCGCTCCTGCTGTTGAGACAAAGGTTGTTATTCAGGCAAACGGCTCAGAAGTAATTGCTGCTGATCTCGTTGAAAAAGCAAAGGCAGCTGCCGACGTTAAGAGCATAAAGAAGGTTGACGTTTACGTTAAGCCTGAGGTAAACAAGGTTTACTATGTTGTAAACGGCGACACATTCGGTGATTTTGACCTCTTTTAATTTATATTGAATGAAAAGCTTCGGATTCGCTCCGAAGCTTTTTCGTAAGTTCTACATCACAAGTCAGTATTGTATAAACACAAAATCATCTTCTATGAAATAACAAAAAGAGGCGATGCACTTTGTACATCAGCCTCTTTTTTATAGCAAGATATTAATTATTCTTTTTCAGGAAGTTCTGATATGATCTCCAGCTTATATTTCTGAATTGCAAGAGCGTCATTATTGGTAACTCCATCGCCGGTATTATAACAATCAGCATTCTTCATGCCCTGATCTGTAATGTGACTTGGGTCAGAACCTTTTAATCCATATTTATCAGGATTTGAAAGCGACTGCATTATTAATACTGCATCCGACATATCTATCTGACCATCGCAGTTTGTATCACCGTATTTGATCTGTTCATCACGGATATTGCTGATAAGCTCGATATTATCAACACGGGTGATAACCGGGAAATATCCCGAGTTATACCAGAGAGTAATTTTGATAACGTCGCCGACTTCATAGAACGCCAGATTTGTTTCATCTCTGTCTGAATATCCCTCATTCAGTGTAAACAATCCGTGATTTTCAAAGGTTATTGAGGATTCGTCTATAGCAACGATCGTATCGCTGAATTCAATTCTTTGTGTATCAATTGCTGTGGTTGTAGTAGTTGTAGTTGATTCAGTAGTAGTGGTTGTCGTTGTAGTAGTTGTAGTAGTTGTTGTTGTCGTCGTCGTAGTTGTTGTTACAACAGGCTGTGCATTGGCAAGGTCGAAACGTCCGTCCTCATCCTTGATCTTCGTCCACATATAGCGGAGCATCCAGCCGTCGAACGTCGTTATTTTAGAAGCCGAACCAGCCATCATAAGAGAATTTTCTCCGCCGGGGAAGCCTCCGGGCGGGAAGCCGTCCAGTTCACCCTCTCCCCCATAAAAATCTGTCATACCAAAACCGTGACCTATTTCATGCTCAAGAACGTGAATTCCGCTGCTGTCTATCATGTTAAGATAAGCCGTATCGGAAAGACGCTGTCCCCAGTCTCCTCCGCAGCCGCCGATATCCGGAAATCCCTGCGTTGCCCACATATACATATCAAAACGCTTATCGAGTCCGCCCGGATAATTATAGGCATCAAAATATGGATTATTCGAATTTTCAAAGTGATAAAAACGTGAAATATTGTCCGGAGCAAATGGTTCCTTATCTGGAATAGTATCACGTCCGTTAGACGTATCATACTGCGCATCGTAATATTTTGTATCTGTGTAGACGATTTCATCCTCATGCAGATCCAGCAGACAATTTTTATCAATAACTGCCCATCCGACTATCTTAACATCAATATGGTCATAAGGCCAGTTTTCATAACCGACAAGCCAATCGTTCCAGCCGTTTATACAATCGGAGAGCATTTTCTCAAACTGCTGACGCTGTTCGTATGTTACAGTTCTGTAAGACTGCCACTTTACAACATAATTAATAGTTCCCTTTCCGGCAACGATCATATCGAAAATCGTATTTCTCCGCTTTGTAGAACCTTCACGCTCAATGCGGTTAGTCCATATCCAGTCAGCAGCGTAGTTGAAATCTGAGGGCATATCGTTGATTGTGACCTTATCCGCAGCATAGGCGGAAACCGGAGCATTCGATAACGTTCCAAGCTGAGGTATAACCGAGGGTGAGGCAACTGAAGCCGTCATAACAGCAGCGCTGAGGAACAATGCTTTAATTCTGTTTTTAATTTTCTGCATAAATACATTCCTTTCATTATTGAGTCTATTCTGTGCTGTATGTATGCCTATTACATACAGCCGTATAATTTTAATTATACATGAACAATTAAAAAAGTCAACTTAATTATTATAATTTCTACAATTTATACAATGACCGGAAACAATTTATGTATAAATAGCACAAAAAGAGGCGATGTACGTTTGAACATCAGCCTCATTTTTATTAATTATTCTTTTTCAGGAAGTTCTGATATGATCTCCAGCTTATATTTCTGAATTGCAAGAGCATCATTATTTGTAACTCCGTCGCCGGTATTATAACAATCGGCATTCTTCAATCCCTGATCTGTAATATGGCTTGGATCAGAACCCTTTAATCCGTATTTATCAGGATTTGAAAGCGACTGCATTATCAATACCGCATCCGACATATCTATCTTACCGTCGCAGTTTGAATCACCGTAATCTACATCGTCATCTGGTCCGGAAGTTCCGAAAGTTGTTTTAACAAGGTCGCAGTCCTTGTCGTGAGAATCTTCAATAGCAGCGTCCCATACGTTCGACCACCAGATCTGAACCTCAACCGATTTGATAGAAGCAGGAATCTCAGAAATATCAATTTCTACAGACGCTTTTCCGTCTTTATCGAGATTTGTTGACCACTCAAGATTTACCCAATCAGCAGCAGTTGTACCGTAGCCAACTCCGCCGCCCACTGAGGCTGTAGGCGCTCCTTCAATTTCAAGTGTAAGAGTATTTCTCTCTTCCGGAAGATCAACTTTGTATGACTTCTGTTCAAAAACAAATTCTGATGTTGTAGTAGTTGTCGTAACAGAAGGATCAGAAGTTGTTGTAGTCGTTGTCTGAACAGGAATCTTAACCTCTCTGCTGTAAAGATCTTTCGGAAGCTCATCAAGCGTTATACAATAGTCGCTCTGATACATATCGATAGTATCCTTTTCGGTATTGAAAATAGGATCAGAAAGGAAGTTTATATCAGGTTTTCCACCGTCATACCATGTACAGAAATAAAGCCAGCCTGCTTTTTCACTGGTGAGGTTCTCAACAGTCGAGAAGCTGTCGTTTTCAGCCATTGCCACCATTTTCTTGCTGTTATATTTTTCCAAGATTCCATAGAAAGTCGAGCTTATTGCACTGTCATTATGCACAAGTGAAGCCTGCCAGTTGTTCTCTTCAAGATAAACTGTACAGTTATACTTATCGTAACCGATGATGTCAACGTAACTATCGCCGGGATACCAGTCTTCGGATGTATCAAAGTTGTAGCTATTCCACTCCCAGATTATATTATGCAAACCATAGTCCTCTGTAAGAGTTTTATATGTGAGTTTCCATATATCCTTATAAACAGCAGAGCCGTCTTTGCCCCACCAGAACCATGAACCTGTCTCACCGCCGCCGCCTTCTGCTTCATGGAGAGGACGTAAAATAATCGGAACTCCGGCATCCTGAAGTTTCTTGATCTGTCCGGCAAGTGCTTCAAGAGCCTTGAGATAGTATTCACGCTCAACGGTGCCCTCTTTCAGAACATTTGAAGTTACAAAATCAGTGGCAGGATTTCCGTTCTCATCTTTAACAGAATACGTTGCATTTTCATATGAAACTTTGTCACCTACTTTAAAGCCAGCCATTTTTTTAGGGACAGTAATGTGCCATGAAGCGGTTACTATTCCATTTTTATTTTTAGCCCAGTCAATCATTCTGTCAACAGTTCCGTCCTCTGAACCGTAAAGAATATTAGCGCAATTAAGGAAGTCGAAACCTCTGATAGCAGGATAATGACCAGTTAAATTTTTAAGATACTCAAATTCGGTTTCAAAATCGTGAGGACCATACATATAAATTTCCTGCTGACCGGAAATGATGTTGTTTCCATAAACGCTTGCAAGATAGTCCATAAGACTTCTTGTTTCAGCCGTTGCCTTTGAATCGCAAGGAGTGGTCTGAGTAGCCTTGATCGGAGCAAGAGAAGCCGATTCAAGCGTCATATAGTCAAACTGCGACCAACCCCATGATTTTTCGATAAGAAGCGTATTTTCGCCCTTATTAAGCTTGATTGCCGGAACGCTTATAGCTTCAAATCCGCTGCTTTTCGGGACAGCAAGCACACCCTGTGAAGCTCCGTTTATACTGAGATTCTGCTGTTTAGCTCCGCCTATTCCTCCGCCGTAAATAGTAAGCGTATACATCCCCGTTGTTTCAACGTTAAATGTAAGACTTATTGTACCGCTGTCCGTCATTTTAAGATATGAGCCGCCGCTTGCGGAAGCGTCTTTTTCAACAGTAACCTCTCCGGTTATATCTGCTGTTTCAAATTCGATTCTTTCGTTTTCGCCGGCTGCCGTAACGAACTGACTTCCCACAGCCATAGCGTTAAAAGCCATAGCCGCTGCCATAACTGCCGAACCCGCCTTCTTTAATAATTTAGAATACATAGTAATACCCCTCCAAGATATAATATACTTTAATTATAATATTTTGGAACAATAAAATCAATATTTTTTCAAAAAATCACACACTTTTTATATTTTTTTGGTCATTCCTACAATTTTTGAACTGCTTTTTTGGTTATTGATTCAAAAAATCCTCTTC
>CAJKFZ010000013.1 GCA_905199285.1 uncultured Ruminococcus sp. | reverse complement strand
TTAATTATATCATAAAAGAAAGTCCTTGTCCAGTGATTTTTTAAATTTTTGTAAATATTTATTTCAGTCATGCAGATGTATTATTGTATACTAACAAAAATAATTGACAAACATGAAATAAAGTGATATACTATTGATAATCGAACGGGTAGGATTTATTCTGCCGTTGGATGTAAATTTAAAAATTGTTTTCGGGCATCAGGATTTATTTCTGTTATCGGATTACAGTAATACGGTTATTAATATTTGGATTATAATATTAATTATGTGTATCTGCGTCCGCCTGAATTGGCGGACTTTTTGTTTGAGGTGAAAATGGAAAATAAACGTATTGCGGTTGCGGCTATTGTTATTGATGAACAGTCTGCGGCACCGGAGGTAAACAAAGTCCTGCACGAATACAGTGAAATAATTATCGGCAGAATGGGGATTCCTTATAAAGAACGAGGAATTTCCCTTATATCCGTTGCTCTTGACGCAGAGCCGGATGTTATCAGCAGTCTTACCGGAAGGCTTGGACGAATCGGCGGAGTTTCGGTTAAGGCGGCAATTTCAAAGAAATGAGGATTTAAGCAATGTACAACATCAAATCGCTGAAAGCTGATGAATTTATCAGTCATGAAGAAATTCTGGAAACGCTGAAATATGCGGAGGAAAATAAAAATAACAGAGAACTTATTGAGCAGATACTCGAAAAAGCGGCTCCTAAAAAAACAGGGCGAGGAGTGGAATGTTCCGGACTTTCTCACCGTGAGGCAAGTGTTCTCCTTGCCTGTGAGATTCCGGAAATGACTGAGAAAATGTACGATCTTGCCCGTGAAATAAAACAGGCTTTTTACGGCAACAGAATCGTTATGTTTGCTCCGCTTTATCTTTCGAATTACTGTGTGAATCAGTGTGTTTACTGTCCTTATCATATGCAGAATAAGGAGATTCCGAGAAAAAAGCTTACTCAGGATGAAGTTCGTGAAGAGGTTGTTGCTCTTCAGGATATGGGACACAAGCGCCTTGCTATAGAAGCTGGAGAAGATCCTGTGAACAATCCTATCGAATACATACTTGAATGTATCAACACGATTTACTCTATAAAGCATAAGAACGGCGAGATCAGACGAGTAAATGTCAACATTGCCGCAACGACTGTTGAAAACTACAAAAAGCTTCACGATGCAGGCATCGGAACGTATATCCTATTTCAGGAAACTTACCACAAGGAGAGCTATGAAAAGCTTCATCCGGCTGGACCTAAGCACAATTACGCTTACCACACTGAGGCTATGGACAGAGCTATGGAGGGCGGTATCGACGACGTGGGACTTGGAGTTCTCTTCGGTCTTGATATGTATAAGTACGAATTTGCCGGACTTCTTATGCACGCCGAACATCTTGAAGCCGTACACGGAGTCGGTCCGCATACAATAAGCGTTCCGAGAGTTAAAAGAGCTTCCGATATAGATCCGAATGTTTTCGATAACAGCATTGACGATGATACCTTTGCAAAGATAATTGCTTGTATAAGAATCGCTGTTCCATATACCGGAATGATCATTTCTACCCGTGAAAACGAGAGCTGCCGTGAAAAGGTTCTTGGATTGGGCGTTTCGCAGATTTCCGGAGGTTCAAGAACTTCTGTCGGCGGATATGCGGGATATACTCCGGAAGAACGTCCGCACGACACTGAGCAGTTCGATGTTTCCGATCAGCGTTCGCTTGACGAGGTCGTTAAATGGCTTATGGACATCGGACATATTCCGTCTTTCTGTACAGCTTGCTACCGTGAGGGAAGAACCGGCGACAGATTTATGTCTCTCTGCAAGGTTGGACAGATTCAGAATTGCTGTCATCCGAATGCTCTTATGACTCTTCAGGAATACCTTGAAGACTATGCCGCACCGGAAACGAAAGCAGTTGGAGAAGCTCTTATCAAGCGTGAAATAGAGAATGTCACTAATCCGAAAGTAAAGGAAATTGCTATAAAAAATCTTGAAGAAATCAAGAATGGCAAGCGTGATTTCAGATTCTGATAAATCAACGGTTGACATATATGACGATTTGTGGTAAAATATTATTTGATAAGCATAGTGTTCACTTGACTGAAGAATGGAGGAGAATATGTTATTCAATTTGATAACGCTTGCGGAGAACGCTCCTGTAACCGGAGATGATTTCCCGACCGGAACGCTCGTTGTTGTTGGAATCATTGCTGTAGCTGTTGCTGCTGCAACTGCGATTTTCGCAAAAAAGAAGAGCAATGACGACGAATCAGACGACGATGATAAAGAATAAATAATAGGAATGTCCCTCTGCATATATATTATTGTATAATATGTGCGGAGGGATATTTATGATTTGTAATCTGGAAGATTTACGTCGCAAGGAAGTTATAGATATAACAAATGGAGAGCGTCTCGGCTATATAGACGATGCTGAAATGAATCTTGAAACATCCTCGGTTGAGGCGCTTATGATTTACGGCAGACAGCGGTTTTTCGGCATTTTCGGACATGAGGACAATATCGTTATTCCGTGCTCGGATATAAGAGTTGTCGGCAGTGAGGTTATTCTTGTTAAACTCTCTTCAAAACCTGAGTTGTCACATTCTATAGATAAAAGAGAAAATGGTTTGAAAAGTTTGTTGAAATAGACGAAGAAGAAATGCTTGCATTTGTCGCCATAAAATGCTATAATATTAAGGCAATTCACACGTTGGTGCTTTTGCGGATTGGTGCATTCAGTCGGATGTTTACCGCAAGCTAAGCCTGACGGCGGATTAATATTAACCAATTTTTAAGGAGGACTACACCATGGGAGTAGTATCAATGAAGCAGCTTCTTGAAGCAGGCGTTCATTTCGGACACCAGACAAGAAGATGGAACCCTAAAATGGCTCCGTACATCTTTACAGAAAGAAACGGAATCTACATTATCGACCTTCAGAAGACAGTTAAGAAGCTTGAAGAAGCTTATCTTTTCGTTCGTGACCTTTCAGCAGAGGGCGGCGAAGTTCTCTTCGTAGGTACAAAGAAGCAGGCTGGCGATTCCGTTAAGGAAGAAGCTACAAGAGCCGGTGCACACTATGTAAACGCAAGATGGCTCGGCGGTATGCTTACAAACTTTAAGACAATCCAGACAAGAATCAAGAGACTTGAACAGCTCCACGCTATGGAAGAAGACGGCACATTTGCTCTTCTCCCTAAGAAGGAAGTTGTTAAGCTTAACCTTGAAATAGAGAAACTTGAAAAGTTCCTCGGCGGTATCAAGAACATGAAGAAGCTCCCGGCAGCTCTCTTTATCGTTGACCCACGCAAGGAAAAGATCGCTGTTGCAGAAGCTAAGAAGCTTAATATCCCGATCGTTGCTATTGTTGATACAAACTGCGATCCTGATGAAGTTGACTACGTTATCCCGGGTAACGATGACGCTATCAGAGCTGTAAAGCTTATTGCTGGTACTGTTGCTAACGCTATTATCGAAGGCAGACAGGGCGGCGACGCTGCTGAAGAAGCACAGGAAGCTCCTGCTGAGGAAACAGCAGACGCTGAATAATTCAATCAAACCAAAGCCCGAATTATTTTATTTAATGGTTCGGGTTTTTGCAGATAAAATAATAGGAGGTAATTACAATGGGAAAGGTTTCCGTTGCAGAGATTAAAGAACTTATGAAGTCAACCGGTGTTGGCATGATGGACTGTAAAAAGGCTCTTGAAGAGAATGACGGCGATATGGATAAGGCTATCGAGTTCCTCAGAGAAAAAGGACTCGCTACACAGGCTAAGAAGAGCGGCAGAGCTGCTGCTGAGGGTGTAGTTGCTGCTGTAGTAAACGGCAATGTAGGTGTTCTTCTTGAAGTAAATACAGAAACTGATTTTGCTGCTAACACAGACGATATCAGAAATTTCGTAAATGCTGTTGCTAACACAATTATTGAGAAAAATCCTGCTGATGTTGAGGCTCTTAAGGCAGAGACTATCAGCGGCGGTACAGGTACAGTAGGTGAAGCTCTTACAGAGCTTGCTGGTATGAAGATCAGAGAGAACATCGTTATTCGTCGTTTCACAAGACTTGAGGGCGTTCTCGCTTCTTACATCCACAACGGCGGAAGCATCGGCGTTATGGTTAAGCTTGATACAGAGCTTTCTGCTGATCAGGTTGCAGCTATCGGTAAGGATGTTGCAATGCAGTCCGCAGCTCTTAATGCTCCTTATCTCAACCGTGAGCAGGTTCCTGCTGAGGTTATTGAGAAGGAAAAAGAGATCATGCTCGCTCAGATGTCAGAGGATCCTAAGATGGCTAACAAGCCTGAACAGGTCAAGGTTAAGATCGTTGAGGGCAAGGTTGGCAAGTATTACAGTGAAAACTGTCTCCTTGAGCAGGCTTTCGTTAAGGATGACAAGCTTTCAGTTCAGGGCTATGTTGACGCAGAGGCTAAGAAGCTCGGCGGTTCAATAAAGGTTGTCGATGTTATCCGTTACGAGAGAGGCGAAGGAATCGAAAAGAAGGAAGATAATCTTGCAGACGAAATTGCAAAGATGATCAAGTAATAATTGCGCAGCATATGACAGTTGTGTCATATGCTGTCTTTTGACGGAGGTTTATTATGAAGAAAAAGACACAGGTTCTTATTGTTGTCATGATCATCGGCATAGTTCTTACGGCTGTCGGATTAGGCGACGCTATGACCTTCCTCAGCGGCAAGGTAGTTGATTTTAACGATGCTTCAATAGGTGATTTTGATGAAAAGGCTCTTGCTAAGGGCGAAATATTCTATGTTGACGGACCTTTTGCAACACTTGAACAATCTCAGAAAAGATATGGCGTAACAACAAGCAAAACCGAAACGAATTATTATGTTGTTGCTGCTAATATGGATAAGGAATCTTGGGAAAACGGCGATGTGGATGATGCTTTTTACGTTGTTCTTGCTGTTTCAAATAAGGATCTGATCAGTGAACTTGACTCTGCTGTAAGAGCTTGGGATGAATATTATGACGGTGATGCCGATGTTCCTGATATTAGTATTGATATCAAAGGAAAGCTCACAAAGCAGAGCGATGAAAGCGATTATAAAAAATACAGAGACGATTTTCTTAGCGAAACAGATGTTCCTGTAGCGGGAATGATGATTCAAAACGGCGAGATCGGAGTTGCTACATTCGTTTTTGTTGGCGTTGGATTAGTTCTTGCTCTTGGCTCGCTTATTATTCTTATTGTATCTGCGGTTAAGAAGAAAAAAGAAAAGGCTGAAGAACTTTATTAATAAGTTTATAACATAATGACTAAAAATGCGTTTGAAACTTTGTGTAGAAACACGGGAATCGGACGCATTTTTTATTTGTATTTTACTTGCAGTCGGGAAGAAAATATGTTATAATAAGATTGTATATTTATACGACATCTTCCTATGAGGTAAAATATATGAATGAAAACGTGAAAAAACTCGTGCGGTCGGTAGGACAAGTTATCGTCGGAAAAGACGACACCATAATAAAACTGATCGCCGCAATGCTCTGCGAGGGACATATTCTCCTTGAAGACGTTCCCGGAGTTGGAAAGACTCAGCTTATAACAGCCTTGTCACGTTCTGTCGGCGGACGCTTCAATCGTATTCAGCTTACACCGGATGTAATGCCCTCCGACATAGCCGGATTTACGATGCTTGATTCAAATAAAGGTGACTTCGTTTACCGTGATGGAGCGGTTATGTGTAATTTTCTGCTTGCGGATGAAATTAACCGTGCCTCCCCGAAAGTTCAGTCGGCGCTGCTTGAGGCTATGGAAGAACGGCAGATAAGTCTCGACGGCGTAACGCATCAGCTTCCGAGACCGTTTCTTGTAATGGCAACTCAGAATCCGGTTGAAACCTATGGAACTTTCCATCTTCCGGAAGCTCAGATGGATAGATTTTTTATGAAGCTGTCTATGGGTTATCCAACGGAAGAAGAGGAAATAAAAATACTTGAAAGAACCGAACTTCATAATCCTATAAAAAATATAGCAGCTCCGGCTGTGAGCATTGATGAAGTTATCGGAATGCAGGATGAAGTCCGCAGAATTCGTGTGACAGATCAGGTGAAAAAGTACATAGTTAAAATAGTAAGCTCAACAAGAGACGATAGAAATACCGTTCTTGGAATAAGTCCGAGAGGAAGTATTGCTCTTTATAAGGCAGCAAAAGCGTTCGCCTATATTTATGGAAGAGAGTATGCTACGCCGGACGATGTGAAAAAAATAGCAGTTCCTGTTCTTGCGCACAGAATAATTCTTTCTCCGCAAGGCAAAACCGCCTACGGCACAAGCGAGGGATATGTTGAACATATTCTCTCGGAAAACGATGTGCCGTCAATGAGCTGATAATGTTCAGGAAAATCGGGACGCTTCTTAGCGTCGGGGCGATCGCTTTTGTTCTGTATATTTTTATATTTTATATTGAAGGTGAAACAGGAGTTGTTCTTGCGGCATTTTTCATTGCAGCTCCGCTTATATCCTTGCTTATCGCCTATGGTTCGAGGAAAAGGATAAATGTTGAAATATCCTGCGATGCATATGTGAAGAAGAACAGCGAGCTTGAAGTTGCTGTTACAGTTGCAAAAAACGGAAAGTTTCCCATTGCTGTTGCAGAGATTCAGCCGGAGGCATCGGCGGTTTTTAAAAATAAAGCTGTCAGATACAGAATATCGGCGTTTTCTTCTGAAAAAAAAGAATTTACATATAAAATTAATGCAGGTGTGGGCGGAAACGGAGAAATTTTCGTAAAAAATTTATATTCATGTGGATTTCTGGGATTTATCCGATTCAAATTGCAGTGCAGTCTGCCGGAATCAATTTCTGTAGGCATTATTCCGGAAATTCCGGACGTTAAAACTTCGTCCGCACTGCTGCGTCAGATTTCAGATTCTGTTTTTACAAGTGACAGTGATGAAGAATGCGATACGGAAATGTCTTTTTCGGCTAATTCTGCTCCGGGGTATGAGCATCGTGAATACGTTCAGGGTGATCCCTTGAAAAGGATTAACTGGAAGCTTTCTTCCAAAAAATCAAAGCTTATGGTAAGACTTGACGAAGCTGTTGCGACTGTTCAGCCGCTTATTATTCTCGATCTGTACCGTGATCCGGATGAGGACGAAAAAAAGTCGATACTTAAAGAAGAAAAGCTTATCCAATCAGTTTTCGGACTGCTCAAGGCTCTTGTGAAACAGGGGATATCCTGCAATTTTGCGTATTCAACAGGAACCAGAACTGCTGTTGAAAGTGTTGATAACTCTAATTATCCGGATAGTCTGCTGTTGAAGATTCTTGCTGAAAAGATCGTTCCGGCGAGAAGGATAGACGTCAGCGGTTTAAATACATCAGTATGCTCGTGCGTTATAGCGACAACAAAGCCCAGCGGCGATTTCAGTCTTGTTTCAGAAGCGTTCAGAGGTTGTGAAAATGTAAACATAATTTCACACGGGATAACTGATTCATACAAGGGCGAATCAAAGCTGTGGTATCTTGACGATGATGACAACTTTAAAGTGGTATGAGTGCTATGAGTGAAAATAATAATGTAAAAACAGGACTTAAATCTATTATTATCAGATATATAAGCGATCCTGTTCTGATTTATACTGCCGTTGTCATGATGGCGATAATGTATCATTACAGCAAAATTCTTACCGCTGTTTATGGACTTGCGGCAATTGTTGTCGGAGCGCTTGTTTTCAGAGTTTTTGATTATATGATGTCACATAAGATCATTGGTACGCTGTATTATCTTATGGTCACAAGCCTGTTTATCTTTTTCGCAAGAGGATGTATGGAGCTTGGAAAAAGCGGTTATCAGCTATCTTTCGCCGTATGGTTTATTACTCCTCAGGCGGCTGTTGATTATAACGGCATGTATACGCTGGCTATATTTCTGATGTTTATGATTTTTATGAGTTCCGTAATATACTATTTTACAAGAGTTCGTTACAGAATATTCATGGGATTTCTTATATTTATGATACCGTTTGCGATATATGGTAAAGAAGCTGAAACAATGCCGATTCTGTTCATTATCATGATGACAGTCGGGTATATTGCGCTTATGGTGTATTTCAGGCAGCTTAAAGACAGCGATTCTATCGTTGTTGCCGAGAAAAAGGAAACATGGAAATCCGTTGGGATATATGCAGTCATATTTGCTTCTGTTGCGGCATTTGTTCCAAAGCCGGAGGCTGATACAGATCGAAGTGTTCTCGAATCGCTTATCTCAGCCGAAAGATTTACCGATCGTCTCGTATCTATGCTGAGCGCTTTCCGTGATACAAGTTCCGGAGGTCAATACAGGGACGTCGATAATAACACTCCTTTGTACTATGCGCTTGCGGACGAAGAGCTGCATCTGAAAACGTCAACTTTTTCAACATATGATTACTCTTCGGATTCATGGCATACGGAAGAGTATGATAGCAGTTCGGCAGCAGTTTATGATGATACGCCGGCAGACATCGGCCAGACCGGAAAGCTGACGGAAGCCATTATGCTTGCGGCTTCTCTTGACAGCGATTTCTCCGAAAAATACGGTCTTGATGAGTATGTGACCGAGGAGATAACTCTTCCCGATGAAAGAGAAGTAACGCTTTATTCCGTTTATGGCTCAACTCAGTATGCTCCTGTTCCTCAGCTTGCCGAGAGCCTTATAGATACAAATTCGGTCAAGGAACTGAATCTTATTGAAACAGGTCTTATAAGAACAGACGGAAGATTTGACCGTTTTGCAACTTTTACATTCAAATACAGCGCAGATACTTTTTTTGCAGATGAGATAAATAAAAAAATTACCGACATAATTTCAGCGTTGGATTATGAAAAGCTTCTCAGCGACGCAGAAGCAGTTTTTGATGCGAACGGCGAATATTCTATTTTCGATAAATATTCTCAGCTTATTGATGATGAATGTTGGCGGTATCGTTCGTACGATCTGCTTCTTGAATATGGAGATAATGAACGTATTCATGATCTTGCTATGGAGATCACCGCTGGACTTGAATCGGATTATGATAAAGCGAAAGCAATTGAGATCTATTTCTTGCAGAACGGATTTGTTTACGATCTGGATTATGTCAAAAGCCGTGGCGAAAACGCTGAAAGTTTTCTCTTCAATACAAAACGGGGAGTTTGCTTTGAATATGCAACGGCTATGGTTCTTCTTGCAAGAGCTGCCGGGATTCCTGCTCGTTATTGCGAGGGATATCTTATGTCTGAGCCGTATGAAAGCGACAGCTTTGATGCAAACTTCGTTATTACTCCGAAAACAGCTCACGGTTTTCCTGAGCTTTACATAAAGGGCTTCGGTTGGATCTATTTTGAGCCTACCATTGCTCCTTTGGATGATTCGGGAAAAAAATTGACTCTTGCTCAAACTCTCATGATATCAGGAGTTATCATCATTTCCGTATTGCTGGCAATTTTTGTGTTTATAAAGCTTTATCCTTTGATTTCGCATAAGCTTTTTATTATGAAATGCAGAAAAAAAGATCCCAATAATTCTGTTTTTGCAGCAATGCGCAGAGTTTGCCGGATTTACGGTATATCCGCTGTGAATACTTCACACGAGGCGGCAATGAAGGTGAAAGAAATATCCGGAGCAGATATTTTTGCTCTCGCCGATCTTTTTGATGAAGCCGTTTACGGTGAATCAATTTTAGATAAAGAAGACAGAGAAAATGCTTTGAACGCCTATGTTTCGGCATACGAAGCGTTCAGAGAAATAAGAACAAAGAGACGCATAACGGCCAAAAAGACTTAATTGGAGGTAATTATGCAAAGTATCAGAAAAAAAGGAATTTTATGCGTATTGCTTGCTGTTGTATTTTTTATCAGCACTGCGGCAGCAACGTTTTTGTCATCTGGAAAAGCTGCTGCTGCCGAAGACTATCACACATGGCGTCAGCTTGATGAAAGATGGGGAAACGTTGATATGAACGGTACGACCGTTGCACGTTCAGGATGTCTTATAACGTCCCTTTCGATCATGGCGAGAGCTTCGGATTCTCTTGACAGCGCTGCACTCCAAAACCTTGGAATAAGCAGTGTGGATGAGTTCAATCCGGGAGTTCTTGCCGACGCTTACCGTTCCAGAGGAGCTTTCAGCTATGGCGGAGGTATTGCAAGCTGGGGTACGATAAACCAAATAATTCCGTCGATAACATTTATAAAAGATGCTCATTTTAACAGTTATGACCAGAGCGGTATTGCGGCTGAAATAAAGTCTATGATGGACAGCGGAATGCACGTTATCGTTAATGTCAACTGGCACTGGGTATACATCGAGGGCGTTATCGGAGATGATATTTATATGATCGATCCTGCAAGCGATACGGTTCTTATGTATGATAAATACCAGCTTGCAGGCGGAAATGAATACTGGGCGCTTACTTGTAAGAATCCTCCGGCTGAATTCACAGATCCGAAGGGTACAACAACAACGACTACAACAACGACTACAACAACAACGACAACAACTACGGCTGTCACTACTACAACATCATCCGTTACGGAGTCAACTACCACTACTGTCAGCGGAACAGGTGAAGGTAAGTCTTATGATGAATTTTACTATTCTGGAAACGGAGAGCTGAATGTGTACGGTTCAGATGACGAAAGCGGCGAACCGATCGCTGTTATCAGAAGCGGAAATGTTGTAGCTATTGACGAATACAGTGGAAACTTTGGAAGAATAGTAAATTCAGACGGTCACCTCGGATGGGTCGAAATGACGGATATGACTGAAACCAGCGACAGAACGTCTCATAAAAAAGGCGATATAAATAATGATGGTAAGGTTGATATGTACGATCTTGATCTGCTGAGCGAATACCTGAAAAACGCTGAACAGCTTCCGGACGGCATTTCAATTTTGTGTGAAAGTGAAAGAAAAGCCGCTGATATTAACGGAGACGGCAAGGTTTCAAACGGAGATATTCTCGTTTACCTGATGCTCGTCTGCGGTTGAGGAGATTAAATAATGGAATGGACAGAAGTTAATATTTATACCGAAACAGCTGGAATAGACCTGCTTTGTTCTAAGCTTATGGATATCGGTATCAAGGGATTTGTAATACAGGATGCAGATGATTTCAATGAATTTCTTGAAAACAAAAACGGTCAGTGGGACTACATTGACGAAGATCTCATGGGACTTTCTCAGTGTGAAACACGCATAACCGTATATCTTCCGGCAAATTCTCAGGGAGCTGATATGCTTTCTTCAATCAGAACTATGCTTGCTGAACTTAAAGCAAGCGATTCCGATAATGCTTACGGTCGTCTTGAAGCCGAGCTTTCAAGCATTCGTGAAGAGGATTGGGCGAATAACTGGAAACAGTATTTCAAGCCTATCAAGGTTGGAGAAAAGCTTGTTATAAAGCCTTCGTGGGAGGACTACGATGAAGCTGGCGAGAGAATAATTCTCGAAATAGATCCGGCTTCAAGCTTCGGAACAGGTCAGCATCATACAACAAGGCTTTGTCTTGAACTTCTCGAAAAAAGTCTTAATGCAGGGGATAAGATCCTTGATATGGGCTGCGGAAGCGGAATTCTTTCTATAGGAGCAATGATTCTTGGAGCCGAGAGCGCTGTTGCGGTTGATATCGAGCAGAACGCTGCGGCTACGGCAATGGAAAATGCCTTGAAGAATCATATTTCTTCCGAAAAATATAAAACCTACTACGGAAATATACTTACGGATGAAAAACTTGCGGACGAGATCGACTGCAAATACGATATAATTACGGCGAATATAGTTGCCGATGTTCTTATTGCTATGAAGGAATTTTTCGTCAGATACCTGAAAAAAGGCGGAACGCTTATTGTCTCGGGTATCATCGAAGAGCGTATGCACGAGGTTATCGAGGCTCTTGAATCAGTAGGCTTCAGCGATCCGGAGGCCAATATTAAAGAAGGCTGGGCAGCAGTAAGATTTACCTTTTAATTTAATGTAAATTATTCAGAATGCAATTTGTATTCTGACTGAAATTTAATACAAGGAGAATGAGAAAAGTGGCACTTTTTAAGAAAAAAAACAAGCAGGCAGATATACCGGAGGAGAAAGATCCTAAAATCGTATTAAACGAGCAGAATCAGAAAATTAAAGCTGATGTTCTGAATGCTCTTAATGAAAAACTGAAAGGCACACTTTATGATAACTGCATAATTATGCCAAAGGGATTTACTGTTGATGTTCAGATCGGAAGAACCGAGGAAAGAGACGATATAAAATTAGCGCAAGTCGTGTTTATTGTTAAAAACGACGACTTCGACGAGCCGCTTATTGATCCTGTTGACGCTCAGGGACCGTCTTATGAGGAAGCAGCTAAAATGGCGGCAGATATTTTCTATGCGGGCGTATGGCATCCTCTTGAGCAGTCAATGACAAAGAAGAATCCTATACACATCTCTGTAGATTTCCTCAGACAGCATTATGATTTCGATATGTACTGCCAGTCTGTTGTAAGAATCGGCGTACCTCAGGAAAAGAAGCCAGTTATGCTCGTGAATTATCTTATGGGAGAACTTCCGAAGTATATCGGCTCAAAAAAGTATTACTGGCTTAGAATTTATCTTGCAAAGTTTAAGGATAAGAAGATAATCGAGGTTCGTGTAAATGGTTCTGTATGCGTTCAGCTTGGCGACCTGCTTAAACCTTACATTGATTCATGGGAAGATTCAGAAATGTTTGTTTCTGAGAAGCAGTATGCTATTTTCGTTCAGCGTGAAGACGATAAATGTCCTTTCACCAAAGAGACTGTTTTAACTGCTGCAAGACAGGCAATGGACATGATGACAGAAATAAAGAGCAGAGAAGAATATCTGGAAATGGCAAAGAAGCTTGAAGAAATGACAGGCGATGTAAATCTTGCTTCTGAAATAAGAATCTTTATTCCTGAAATTTTTGCAAAGCTTACTCTCGGATACCGTGAGGGCGACAGTCTTTTCCTTCTTGAAGGAGAGGGCGAAGATCAGACTCAGATCGAATTTAAAAAGACTCAGCTTCGTTCTTATTTTTATCTTCAGCAGGCAGTTCTTGAATTCCTCAGCAAAAAGCCCGAGCAGGAAAAGGTAACAAGAATCGTTGCAAACAGCGTTGCTTTCAGAGAAATGAGAAAAGCTCATCTTCAGATGAAAGAACAGGGCAGAGAAATAAAAGCGTCCGATCTTTTCGTTCCCGGAACATCATATAAAATCGGTCAGGCAGACTATAAGGTTTGGTAAAATCAGAAATTCTGCGAAAAATGGTAAAAAAAGCTTGACAAAGCACAAGCTTTGTGATAAAATATTATTGCCGCTTGTAAACGGGTTTTTAAAGATGTGCAGCCACACGCCCGTAACAGCGAGTTTATGAAAAGGCAGGTGCCAAGTATGTACGCAGTTATTGAAACCGGCGGAAAGCAGTATCAGGTAAACGAAGGTGACGTTATCTTTATCGAAAAGCTCGCAGTTGAAGCTGACGAGACTGTAACATTCGATAAGGTTGTTGCTCTCGGCGCTGAGGACGGTCTTAAGATCGGAGCTCCTTATGTTGAAGGTGCAGCTGTTGAAGCTAAGGTTCTTAAAAACGGCAAGGCTAAGAAGATTACTGTTTTCACCTACAAGCCTAAGAAGGGCGAGAAGAAGAAGCAGGGTCACAGACAGCCTTACACTCAGGTTAAGATTGAAGCTATCAAGGCTTAATCATGATTCGTGCAGAATTCTATGAATCAAAAGGGATTCTGAAAGGCTTTAAAATGAGCGGACACGCTGGTTACGCTGAAAGTGGCAGCGATGTTGTCTGCGCTGCAGTTTCTTCGGCAGTACAGCTTACTGTGAATCTGCTGAGTGAATTTGACTGTGAGCCGCAGGTAAGCGCAGTGGATAACACTGTTGATTGCCGGATAACGGCTTCTGCAAATACCGCTTCCGCTATGCTGGAGCAGTTGAAACTTCATTTTGAAGCTATCCTTGAAGAGTACCCGAAAACAATTAAAATCACTATTTCGGAGGTGTAAGTATGTTTAAGATCAGTATGCAGTTCTTCGCTCATAAGAAGGGTGTTGGTTCTACAAAGAACGGTCGTGATTCTGAATCCAAGAGACTCGGCGTTAAGAGAGCTGACGGTCAGTTCGTTAAGGCTGGCAACATCCTCGTTCGTCAGAGAGGTACACACATTCATCCAGGTGAAGGCGTTGGTATCGGTTCTGATGATACATTATTCGCTACAGTAAGCGGTAAGGTAAGATTTGAGCGTTACGGTCGTGACCGTAAGAAGGTTTCTGTTTATACAGAGCAGTAATCACGATTTAAACGTGCATAAATCCCGAGCAATTTGCTTGGGATTTTTCTTTAGAGCTATCATGAGGAGGTCGTAAAATGTTCGTAGACCGTGCGAAAATCACTATAAAAGCCGGCGACGGCGGAGATGGGGCAGTTTCGTTTCACCGTGAAAAATATGTTGCCGCAGGCGGACCTGACGGAGGCGACGGCGGAAGAGGCGGCGATGTTATCTTTCAGGTAGATGATAATTTCTCAACGCTTATTGATTTCAGATATAAAAGGAAATATGTCGCTGAACGAGGTCAGAATGGTTCATCAAGGAATTGTACCGGAAAAAGCGCTCCGCCGCTTATAATAAAAGTTCCTCGTGGAACGATTGTGCGTGATGCCAAAACAGGAAGAATAATGGCTGATATGTCAACCGACGAGCCGAAAATTCTTGCTAAAGGCGGCAGAGGTGGAAAGGGCAACGTTCATTTTGCAACCTCTACAAGACAGATCCCCAAATTTGCAAAGCCGGGATTTCAAGGAGAATCATTCGAGGTCACCCTTGAATTAAAACTTCTTGCCGATGTAGGACTTGTAGGATATCCGAATGTCGGAAAATCAACCCTTATTTCTGTTGTAAGCGCAGCCAAGCCCAAAATCGCCAACTATCATTTCACAACTCTTACTCCGGTTCTCGGAGTTGTAAGAATGGATGAAGAGCGTTCTTTTGTAATGGCTGATATTCCGGGACTTATCGAAGGCGCCGGAGACGGAGTCGGACTTGGACACGAATTTTTGCGTCATGTTGAGCGCTGTCGTCTTATTGTCCACGTTGTGGACGTTTCCGGAATCGAGGGTCGTGACCCGAAGGATGATTTCGAGATCATCAACGCCGAGCTTGCTAAGTTTAATGAGGAGCTTGCGCTGCGTCCGCAGATAGTTGCGGCAAATAAATCGGATATGGCAACTGATGAACAGATCGAGGCTTTCCGCAGATATATCGAGGAAAGGGAGATTCCGTTCTTCTGTATTTCTGCCGCTACAACTCAGGGAACTTCTGAGCTTATGGACAAGGTTTCCGAGGTTCTTGAAACTCTCCCTCCGATCAAGGAATATGAACCCGAACCAATTCCTCAGCAGGAACTTGACGATATGGCTGGTGCAGGAAAGCGTTTTGAAATTTTCCTTGAAGAAGGAATTTACTACGTTGAAGCGCCTTGGCTCGAGCCGATCATGCGTACCGTTGATCCTGATGACTACTCATCTCTCCAGTATTTCCAGCGTGTTCTTATCAATAGCGGAATTATTGCAAGACTTGAGGAAATGGGAGTAAATGAGGGCGATACTGTAAATCTTGAAGGCTTTGAATTTGATTTTGTATATTAATTATGAATAAAGAATATTTATCTGAACGTGAAGCAAATTCGTATAGTCCGCTTAGTCTTGCTTTTCTCGGCGACAGCGTTTATGATACACTTGCAAGAGAGTATCTTCTGCGTAAGGCGAATATGCCGGCGTCGAAGCTGCACTCAGCTAAAATAAGGATAGTTTGTGCGGAATTTCAGTCGGAAGCGTTTGACGTAGTTTCGGATGCTCTTACGGAACACGAACTTTCCGTTTTAAAAAGAGGACGCAATGCAACGGGAAATAATGTTCCGAAACACGCTGATACTGCACAATATCGCAGGGCAACGGCAATAGAATGTCTTTTTGGATATTTATATATCACAGGGCAGACCGATAGAATAAGCGAACTTTTTGACTTAATTATAAATCATTCAGCTATTGACAATGAATAGATAGGAGCGAAAATTATGTCAGGTCATTCAAAATGGAATAATATTAAACGTAAAAAAGAAGCAACTGATGCTGTTAAGGGTAAGATCTTTACTAAAATCGGACGTGAAATTACTGTCGTTGTGCGTGAGGGCGGTCCGGATCCTAATAATAACAGCAAGCTTCGTGATCTTATTGCCAAGGCAAAAGCAAATAACGTGCCGAATGATAATATCGAAAGAGTTATCAAAAAGGCTGCCGGCGGTGAGGATAAAAACAATTACGAAAATATTGTTTACGAGGGATACGGTCCTAATGGAGTTGCTGTTATTGTTGAATGTCTTACAGATAACAGAAACAGAACAGCAGGCGAGGTTCGTCATTATTTTGATAAATTCGGCGGAAATCTCGGAACGATCGGCTGCGTTTCATTTATGTTCAGCACAAAGGGAATAGTTATTCTTGAAAATACAGGGCTGGACGAAGACGCTGTAATGGACGATGTTTTCGAGTGCGGCGGTGATGATTTCGATATAAATGAGGAAACTGTTGAAATCGAGTGTGCGCCTGAGAACGTTCACGCTCTTCGTGAGGGACTTACAGCAAAGGGATATAATGTTCTGTCTGCTGAAGTTGAAAAAATTCCTGCAAACTATACAACTCTTACAGATGAGGAGCATATCAAGAAAATGAATCTTCTTCTCGAACATCTTGAGGATAACGATGATGTTCAGAATGTTTACCACAACTGGGAAATGTAAATTTTAATGCAAAGGACGGTTATTGCCGTCCTTTGTTATAATATGAGGTGTTTTTATGGGTGTTAAAATTTCAGAAGTTAAAACCGAAGAAGAGCTTAGTCTTGTCGCAGAGCTTGCCGAAAAAATATGGCATGAATGTTTTATAGGAATAATATCGGAAGAACAGATCGACTATATGGTTGAAAAATTTCAGTCATATAATGCAATGAAAGATCAGGTCGCTAGTCAGGATTACCATTACTTTGCTGTTCGTGACGATGACGATATATGCAGATATATAGCAGTAAAACCGGAGAAGGACGAGAGGTTTTTCCTCAGTAAGCTTTATCTTCGCAAGGATAAGCGGGGAAAGGGGATAGCTTCAAAAATGCTTGAAAGAGTGTTTGAGGAGGCGAAAAATTCAGGCAAAAGCAAGGTCTATCTTACAGTCAACAAGCATAACGACCATGCTGTAAAAGTTTATGAAAAAACAGGATTTCAAACTGTCGAGTGCGTTGTAACAGACATCGGAAACGGATTTGTAATGGATGATTTTGTTATGGAGTACAAACTATAATAACTTGACTATTTTCTGAATATAATGTATTATATTTATGGAAAATAAAGGAGATAGTTAATTATGGGTATTCTGGAATTGATTTTGCTTTCAGTCGGATTGGCAATGGACGCTTTTTCGGTATCGGTTTGCAAGGGACTTAATATGAAAAAGCTCAGCTTGAAAAATGGTGCAGTGATCGCCCTGTTTTTCGGAATGTTTCAGGCGGGAATGCCTCTTATCGGATACTTCCTCGGAAGCAGATTTGCTAAGTTTATCGCTTCATTCAGTCATTGGGTAGCATTTATTCTTCTTGCGGTTATTGGCGGAAAAATGGTATTGGAAGTTGTTCGTGGCGGCGATGACGAAGAGGAGTCAGGAGAATTCAGTCTT
The DNA here is from genome assembly GCA_905199285.1 of uncultured Ruminococcus sp. Lineage (GTDB taxonomy): Bacteria > Bacillota > Clostridia > Oscillospirales > Ruminococcaceae > Ruminococcus. Next base: position 5,092 of record CAJKFZ010000013.1, on the reverse strand, counting down.
AAAATCGGAGAATTGTTTGTTCTCGCTGTTGCCACAAGTATCGATGCTCTTGCTGTTGGAATAGTTTTTGTTGCGGCAGAGGTGAATCTGGTTCTTTCGGTTTCAATGATAGGTATTATAACGTTTCTGCTTTCGTTTGCTGGAGTTATTATAGGTCATAAATTCGGGAGCAGGTTTGAGAAAAAAGCTGAGATTGCCGGCGGAGTTATCCTTATTTTAATAGGTTTAAAGCTTCTCCTTGACGGACTTGGTGTTTTATAATTGATATATCAGCGGAGAATTGTTATATTCTCCGCTTATTTTATAGATAAAACAGCAAAATCAAATCTTTTTTCTTGACCTTTTGGGAAAATTATGTTATTATGGTATTAAGGGGAATTTACCCCGTTTTTGTATTTTCAAGAACAGAAAGGATATAAAATGCATTTTAATGAACTTAATTTATCACAGGAACTCCTTAGAGCCGTAGACGAGCTTGGATATGAGGAAATGACAGAAATTCAGAAGGAAAGTATACCGCTTCTTCTTGAGGGACGTGACGTTGTCGGAAGATCAAATACCGGAACCGGAAAAACTGCCGCATTCGGCATCCCTGCTGTCGAAAGCATTACAGAAGCCGACCGCAGAACTGCTGCTGTTCTGATACTCTGTCCGACTCGTGAGCTTGCTATGCAGGCTGCGGAGGAAATACGCAAATTTGCTATGTTCAAGCACGGAGTAAAAGCCTGCGCAGTTTACGGCGGTGCAAGTATGGAAAAACAGATCCACGAGCTGAAGCGGGGAGCAAATATAATTATCGGAACTCCCGGACGTGTTATGGATCATATCCGCAGAAGAACACTGAAGCTTGATAATCTGCGCTGCGTCATTCTCGATGAAGCGGACGAAATGCTCAATATGGGTTTCAGAGAGGATATTGAATCTATTCTTTCAGATGTTCCTGAAAACAGACAAACCGTCCTTTTTTCTGCCACAATGCCTCCGGAAATAATGGCTATAACAGAAAAATATCAGAATGATCCTGTGCATATAAAGATAAAATCCTCGCAGAAAACAGTTGAGCTTATAGAGCAGTTTTATTTTGAAGTTGCAATGGGAAGAAAAACCGATGCATTAAAACTTCTTTTGTCCGCCTATTCTCCGGCTTCGTCAATAGTTTTCTGTAATACGAAAGCTATGGTTGATCAGCTTACAGAAGAGCTTATAAAGGGCGGATATAAAGCTGCCGGACTTCACGGCGATATGAAACAGAGTCAGCGTACTCAGGTTATGAACAGCTTTAAAAGCAGAGCGATCGGGATTCTGGTTGCAACCGACGTTGCCGCAAGAGGTATTGATGTAAACGACGTTGACGCTGTTTTCAACTACGATCTTCCGCAGGATAACGAATACTATATCCATCGTATCGGACGTACCGGAAGAGCCGGAAAAAAAGGAACTGCCTATACTATCATAAGCAGCAGACGTCAGCGATTTGAACTGCGTGCCATTGAAAAATATATTCATGCTGAAATAAAGGAAATGCCTCTTCCCGAAAAAGAAGATATAATCGTAATGAAAAAAGAAGCGATAGTTCAGGAGATTTCCGGTATTGAAGCGGTTCATTATGCTTATGATATTCTCGAAAGGCTTGCAGGAAAGGGAATTGATTATCGTGAAGCAGCAGCTCGTCTTATCAGCGGAAGAATTCAGTCGGAAATTGAAAACATTCCGGAATTCAAAGCTCCGAAGCCGATAAGAAAAGGCAAAAGAGAAGGCGGAAAGACTGTTAAGGTTGATATCAATATCGGAAGAAGCAAGAGAATTGCTCCCAATTTTATACTCGGAGCGTTAGTTGACGCAACCGGAATGTCCGGACGGGATTTTGGCAAGATAGATATTTTTGATAATCATACGACCGTTGAGATTCCGGAAGCTGAGTCTGAATATATTATTGACAACACTAATCCGATGAAAATAAACGGACATCACGTTGAAGTGAAATTGGTATCGGGCAGCGGATTTAAGGAAAATTCCAGACGAAATGACAGCGGCAGAAACAAAAAGAAATTTGACCGCAAAAAAGCTGCATACGGAAGCAGAAAGAAGTCGGAGGTCGTTTCTGATTACATACCAAACCGTAAAAAGCGTACTAAAAAGAGACACTAAGAGGTGATGAAAATGGCGCAGAATAAAAAGAAAAACAGTAGTTATCCGGAATCCGGAAAGAAAACATGGATGAGGATAGCGATTCTTGTTGTTGCATTTATTATGATATTAGGTATTATTCTACTTCCATTTATCAGTTAATGAATTTAGCAGAGCATTATGCTCTGCTTTTTTTGTTCTGCAGACAAATTGTGACATATTTTTTGGCTTGTTCGCATTATAATATTAATACGGAGAGCTGAGGAGGCAGACTATGCAGACGATTTATGTTGATGTGCTTATTGTTCTGAATATTTATGTGAATTATTTTCTTCTGCGGATAACTTCCGGTATAACCCGTTCTCCGCTGAAAAACGGACGATGCATTGCTGCTTCTGCTTATGGGAGTATTTTCTCGCTTCTGATTCTTGTTCCGGAGCTGAACAGTATTGTTGTGACCTCTATCAAGCTTGCCGCAGCCGTAACAATAGTCATGCTTGCTTTTGGAATACATGGAAAAAAACGGCTTTTCATAAACACAGCAGCGTTTTTTGTATCAAATATAGTCCTTGCTGGAATGATCTACGCTGTTTATTCGTGGCTCTCTCCGGAGTTTGTTCATATAGGCAACTCATTTTTTTACATAGATTTCTCGCTTATTATACTTGTTGCATCGACGGCTGCACTTTATATTATTGTATGCCTGATAAAGAGGTTTTCAGTTAAAAGTTCGTCCGTTTCCGACAGCTATCACGTTGTTATTCGCCATAAAGATAAATTGGTTGATTTATGCGGACTTGCCGATACGGGGAATGCTCTGACGGACTTTTTTACAGGAACTCCCATAATAGTATGCGATAAGGAGCATTTTATTTCAGGAGAGATGAATGAAACGTCGCTTCCGAAAGGTTTCAGATTTCTTCCCTGCAATACAGTTTCGGGCGATGGAATTATACCGATTTTTCGTCCGGACGAGGTTATTATAGTGAATGATACAAACGGCGAGAAAAAGCCTGTAGACGTTATGGTTGGATTGGGGAAAAGCTCCGGAAAAGCTATTTTTCATCCTGATATATTAAAAAGATAAAAGAAAAGGAGAAAATTATGAAAATACTAAAGAGAATCACATCAAAAATAATCAGCATTTTTACAGGGAGCGTATTCTACATAAACGGTCCTGATACGCTTCCGCCGCCGCTTTCGAAACAGGAAGAAGAGGCTGTTTTCATCCGTCTTACAGAAAACGACCAGTCTGCCCGTGACACACTTATTGTACATAATCTGCGCCTTGTGGTTTATATTGCAAAAAAGTTTGAATCAACGGGAATTGGTCTTGAAGATCTTGTTTCGATAGGTACGATCGGACTGATAAAAGCGGTTAATACATTTTGCCCGACAAAAAATATCAAGCTTGCAACATATGCTTCACGCTGCATTGAAAACGAGATTCTTATGTTTCTGAGAAAATCTTCGCAGTACCGCAATGATCTTTCGATCGACGAACCGCTTAACATTGATTACGATGGGAATGAACTCCTTTTGTCAGATGTTCTCGGAACTGATGACGATGTTGTCAATAAGGGCATTGAAACTGAAGCGGAGCGTGAGATCCTCCGCATGGCAGTGGCAGACCTTGGTGAAAGAGAACGTGAAATAATGGAAATGCGTTTTGGACTTATTGACGGAAAAGAAAAAACGCAAAAGGAAGTTGCCGACCAGATCGGAATTTCACAGTCGTATATATCACGTCTTGAAAAGAAAATCATAAAAAAACTCCGCATAAAGTTGGAAAGTATAACATGATTTTTTTCAGGGCGACAGTTAGGCGAGTACGCTCCTTTGGCAGGAGTAAAAGGAGACAGAGTCCCATTATCGTGTAAAATAATTTGAAAATGATTGACAAATTAATAAAAAAATGTTATAATGTAAAGGAGCAGACTATGCGGTAGCGGAAACGTTTAGTTTATGAGGAAAGTCCGGGCATCAAAGAGCAGGGTAGCTGCTAACGGCAGCCGAGGGCGACCTTAGGGCAAGTGCAACAGAGATATACTGCCTCATTTATTGAGGTGATGGTGGAAAGGCGAGGTAAGAGCTCACCAGATTGCAGGAGACTGTAATGCTATGTAAACCCTATCCGATGCAACGTCTATTGGTACTTTATATTTTTAACGCTTGCTCGGCGGATATAAAGTAATGACGGCTTCAGCTTGCTGGTGACGGCAAGCGTAGATAAATTACCGCACACGACAGAACCCGGCTTATCGGTCTGGTCATTAAAAAAGAGAGCGAATGCTCTCTTTTTTTAATATAAATGTATGATTTTTAAGAATGTTCTAAAAATCTCTCCACATTTTTCTGTAAGAAAAACAAGTGAGATTTTCGGATTTTTTGAATTGTCTTGCAAAATAGCTCTGATCGTTGAATCCGCATAAATGTGCGATCTCGTCAACAGACTTATCCGAAAAACGAAGAAGCTCTTTTCCGTAATTTATGCGAGCTGTAATAATATGCTGAAATATTGTTTGACCGTAAATTTTTTTATATTCACGGGTGAGATAAAATTTGCTTATGTAGAATTCAGCCGAGAGTTTTTCAAGCGAGATATCCTCGCTGAAATGTTCTTCTATAAAGCCGTGTACGGCGGCAAGTTTGCTTTTAAGAGCGGAATCATACTGTGCACTCTCGGTATTAGCGGTTAAAGCAAGCGTGAGCAGATCAACGATATATTTTGAAGTTAAGATCTCGGCATAAGAATCTTTGCTTTCATTGATTCTGATAATTTCTGTTATCGCCGAAACGATTTTATCAAATGATGACGGACGGAAAATGTTATTGCTTTGAGAAAGAAAATATTCATAATATTGCTGAGATGTTGCGCCGTTAAAATGAATCCAAAGAAGCTCCCACGGATCGTTTTTTGAGCTTTTATAAAAATGTGATTTCCGGCAGTCAATAAAGAAGCATT
>CAJKFZ010000012.1 GCA_905199285.1 uncultured Ruminococcus sp. | reverse complement strand
CTATGGGAAATCACACACACTGTGGAGAGTCACTCTTTGGAAACCAATTATTAATGTACTTGACGTTGCCTATTGAAATAATTTTAATAATCTGTTATAATATAATAAAATAAATCGAAAGGATAATTCTAATGGATATAAAAAATACCGTTGCAATGCTTTCAGAAGTCGCCGGAGCTTCAGGTAATGAGAGTTTGGCAGCAGAGCTTGCTCTTGATATGCTGAAAAAATACTGCCCTGATGCAGAAATAAAAAATGGTAATGTTATAGGAAAATTCGGTAAATTCAATGAATCGCTTCCTTCCCTTGTGCTGGACGCTCATATTGATCAGATCGGTATGATAGTTACATATATAACGGACGAGGGATTTGTCAAAATAGGAAATCTCGGAGGAATCGACCGCCGTCTTCTTCCGGCACAGCAGGTCGTTATCCACGGCAAACGTGATATAAAGGGAGTTATCTGCTCTGTTCCGCCGCATCTTTCTTCAGGCAAAAACGAGGTCATCTCGTTTAGCGACGCTGCTGTTGATACGGGAATGACAAAATCGGAGCTTGAAGAAATCATTTCTTACGGCGATACTATTACCTTTGACGTAAAGTGTCGCAGTTTGATCGGCTCCCGCATTACTGGAGGAGCTTTGGATGACAGGTGCGGAGTCGCTTCGATATTGTATGCTCTTGAATTGCTCAAGGATCAGAAAATTGCTTATAATGTAACAGTGATTTTTTCCGCTCAGGAGGAACTCGGCGAGAGGGGAGCAGCTATCGGAGCATTTGAAATCAATCCTGATATAGCAATTGCCGTTGATGTAAGTTTTGCTTTTGCAAAAGGCGAAAACGAGCAGAAATGCGGTTACCTCGGCAAAGGACCTATGATTGGGATTTCGCCCTCTCTTTCAAAAGAAATTTCGCATAAGCTCATTGATACTGCGAAAAACAGCAAGATCCCTTATCAGCTTGAGGTCATGAACGGTCTTACGTCAACCAATGCTGACCGATATTCGGTAAACCGTGAGGGATCTGAATCCTGCACAGTTTCGATTCCGTTAAGAAATATGCATACTCCGGTTGAAGTTATCGACATTTCCGATGTTGAATTCACAGGAAAGCTGCTTGCAGAATTTATTAAGGAGGCGCAGTGATGAAAGAATTGCTTAAAGAGCTTTGTCTTATAAACGGAGTTTCCGGTGATGAAATGGATGTAAGGGACGCTGTTATTGAGAAAATCAAGGGCAAATGCGAATACAGGATAGATAATCTCGGCAATCTTATCTGTTTTAAAAAGGGCAGAAAGTCTTCCGGCAAAAAGCTAATGATTTGCGCTCATATGGACGAAGTTAGTTTTATAGTTACTGCTGTTAATTCAGACGGAACGCTCTCTTTCGATATGGTAGGAGGAGTCGATGCCGGAGTCGCTATCGGCAGACAGGTCATTGTGAAAAATTACTCTACAGGCAAATATTACAGCGGAGTTATCGGCTCTACTGCTGTCCATAATCTTTCAAAGCAGGAGCGTGAGAAAGCTCCCGAATACAGCGGTCTTTACATTGATATCGGAGCTGAAAACAGGGAGGAAGCTGAAAAATATATCGAACTTGGCGACTGTATTTACTTCGATTCTGAATTTGTGGAACTCGGAGAAAAACGTTTGAAATCCAAAGCTATCGACGATCGTGCCGGATGTGCCATGATGATAAAGCTTATTCATGAAGAGCTTGAATACGATACTTATTTCGTTTTCAACGTTCAGGAGGAGATAGGACTGCGTGGTTCAAGAGTTTCTGCCTTTTCTGTTGCGCCTGATTTTGCGATAGTTCTTGAAGCGACTACCGCTGCCGATATCGACGGTGCCTCCGGAGCAGAGCGTGTATGCGAACTTGGAAAAGGTCCTGTTGTTTCGTTCATGGACAGAAGCACCGTTTACGATAAAGAGCTTTATCATCTTGCCTTTGATATTGCCAAGGAATCGGATATTCCGTGTCAGACGAAAACGATGATAGCCGGAGGAAATGACGCCGGAGCTATCCATATAAGCGGCTGCGGAGTTCGTACCATAGCCGTTTCCGTGCCATGCCGATATCTGCATTCTGCTTCGTGTGTTATCGACAGCACCGATCTTGAAAATTCATACACTCTTGTAAAAAAACTCGCAAAAAGGATATGTGAGATATGATTAAATTAATTGAACATGAACACGAGCTTGACAGCTCGCTTCTTATGAAAACGCTTTCGGGAAAGAAAATGCTTTCATATATGAGAGCATACGGGCCAAATTACGAATTCTGTCGATTCTACAAAATAACTGATGAAACCGGAATCGGTTTCATGTTTATCATCAATTCAACGCTGATAATCTGCACCGACGGAAATCTTGAACCAAGCGAGGAGATCGACTTCTTCGTCAGCATGAATCTGCCGTTCCGAATCGAGGGGGATCAGAAAATTCTGGAGGGAATCAATATTCCCGACCGCTATCAGCAGCTTAATCGTACGATTTTTGAGCTTATTCCTGATGAAAACAGCCTTGAATCTATCGAGGAACACGTTGAATTCAATCCTAAGCTGACTGACGTTTATAGTATATTGAGCGAGGGATTTCCGAATATTGCCGATTTTTCGCTCTGGTATACAGATACTTCTCACAGATGCCGTCATGGAGTGAGCAGAGTTTTCACTTACAGGAATTCCACAACCGCTTCGGCTATGTTTGATATCGGCAGCACCGTTCTTATCGGACAGGTTGCTACAACTGCTGCTGCAAGAGGAAGAGGATACGCAAGGGAATTTCTGAAATGGCTTGCAAAATTTTTCAACGGTCTTGGAAAAAGAGCCTATTTGCTGGCACTTGATGTTCGCACGAGTTTTTATGATGAAATAGGTTTCAAAGAGGTCGGACGTGAGATCGTTCTGGAACGTATTGATGTTGAAAAGGACAGCATTATGAAAGGAAAACTTGAAGATGAAGAATTTGATAAGTGATATTTATAATATTGACGAGCGTATTCTTGAGCTTGGTAAAAAAGCCGAGGAGAATTGTCGTGAAGCTTTCAGAAGAATTGAGCAGATCGCCGAATATAACGGCGCAAAGGTACTTAAAGCGTTTTCGGATAATCGTGTGAGCGAGCCGTGTTTTTACGGTTCGACAGGATATGGATACGGAGATATCGGACGTGAAGTAATCGATAAGGTTTTTGCTCAGGCTCTTGGAACTGAAGACGCTCTGGTCAGATTTAATTTTGTTTCAGGAACTCATGCGCTTTCAGTAGCTCTTTTTGGAGTTCTCCGTACAGGCGATAAGATAGTTTCTATTACCGGAAAGCCCTATGATACACTTGAAGAAGTCATCGGCATAAGCGGAGCAAAGGGGAATGGCTCGCTTATGGATTACGGAGTGGAATACGGTCAGGTCGACCTGAATCCTGACGGTTCACCGAAGCTTGATGAGATAACAGAAGCTGTCAAAGGAGCTAAAGTTGCCTATATTCAGCGTTCCAGAGGATATTCCCTCAGAGGAGCGTTCACAGTTGACGATATTGGAAAAATGATTGAAGCCGCAAAAAAAGGCAATCCTGATGTAATCGTAATGGTCGATAACTGCTATGGAGAATTCGTTGAAGAGCGTGAGCCGTCCGCTGTCGGAGCAGATGTTATTATCGGTTCTCTTATCAAGAATGCCGGAGGAGGAATCGCAAGAACAGGCGGATATATCGCCGGAAGAGCTGATCTTGTCGAGCTTTGTTCATATCGTCTGACCTGTGTTGGAATGGGAAAGGAAGTTGGCTGCACTCTCGGAATGAACCGGGAAATGCTGCTCGGAATTTTCTTTGCTCCGGAGGTCGTTGCAAGTGCGATAAAGACATCGGCTTTTGCAAGCGAACTTATGACAATGCTTGGCTTTGAATGCTCCCCACGAAAGGACGATCCAAGAGGGGATATCATTACCGCAATAAAACTTGGAGACGAAGAGCATCTTACGGCTTTCTGCCGTGGAATACAGAAGGGAGCTCCGGTCGATTCGTTTGTCGTACCGGAAGCATGGGATATGCCCGGCTATTCCAGTCAGGTCATTATGGCGGCAGGAGCTTTCACCAACGGAGCTTCTATCGAGCTTTCTGCGGACGCTCCTATCCGTGAGCCGTTTGCAGTCTGGATGCAGGGCGGAATCACCTACACCAGCGGAAAAATAGGAGTCATGCTTGCTGCTCAGGAAATGCTTGAAAGCGGACTTCTTTAAGGGGGACGCTGTCCCCCTCATCCCCCTGCCAAAGGGTTATCAACCCTTTGGAAACCCATTATTAATTTCTTAAAATCCCTACAAGGAGAATTTTAAGAAATTAGAGTGGTATCAGAAAGGTGAAAATTCTTGGTAAGGGGATAAGAAAACATCGTACAAAAAAAGAAACTGCCGCATTTCAGGATGATCTGCGGCAGTTTTATTATAGGTTTTTAAGATGACAGGATTACTTTTTCATTTCAGCCTGAACATTTTCAAATTCCTGAACGATTTCCTTTTCAGGAGCAGGCGTTAAGAGTGAAACGATAACAATAACAGCAAGTGCAAATACGAATGCAGGGAGAAGTTCGTAAATGGCGAAAGCTCCGCCAAGCTTGCTTATGCCGAATTTCCATACGAATACCATGATAGCTCCGGCAATCATTCCGGCAATTGCTCCATATTTGTTTGAGCGTTTCCAGAAGAGAGCGGTGAGTACTACAGGTCCGAATGTTGCTCCGAAACCTGCCCATGCGAACGATACGATACGGAAAACAGAACTGTCCTGATTCCATGCAAGAACAACGCCGAGTGCGGCTATAACAACAAGAACTGCTCTTGCTGCGAGCATGGACTGTTTTTCGGAAATCTTTATATTGAAAACTCCTTTAAGGATATTTTCAGACATACTTGATGATGCGGCAAGAAGCTGTGAATCGGAAGTTGACATAGTGCAGGCAAGAATACCGGCAAAAACAAGTCCGGCAACAATTGCGAGAACAACGTGCTTTTCGCTCATAAACTGTGCAATCTTGATAATGATAGTTTCGGAATTGTTTCCGTCAAGGGCTTCGAGTTTGCCAAGCTGAGTAAGCTTGTTTCCGATAAAACCGATGAAAATTGCGACAGCCATAGAAATAACTACCCAAATTGAAGCGATTCTTCTTGAAGTTTTAACCTTGTTTTTGTCTCCGATAGCCATGAAACGGAGAAGAATATGCGGCATTCCGAAATATCCGAGTCCCCATGCAAGAAGTGAAGCGATAGTGAGGAGCGAATATTTATCCGAACCGCCTGTTTCGAGATTGTGTATATGGGTGAGCGAGAAGTATCCAGAAATATTTTTTGCATTGTCAACAACTTCTCCGAAGCCTCCGGCTGTGTGGATTCCGAAGCAGACTATACTGATGAGGGCGAGCGTCATAACGATACTCTGAATAAGGTCGGTAAAGCTTGCGGCAAGGAATCCGCCGGAACAAGTGTATGCGATAATGATAACCGCACTGATGATCATTGCAGCGTGATAATCCCAGTTAAAAAGGGTGCTGAACAGTTTTCCGCAGGCAGAAAAGCCGGATGCGGTATAAGGTACGAAGAAAATGAGAATTATCAGAGCTGAAATTCCCATAAGCGCCTTTTTGCCGTCACGATAGCGGTTGGAGAAAAAATCCGGAATCGTTATGGCATTGCAGCTTGAGGAATATATTCTAAGCCTTTTAGCAACGATAAGCCAGTTAAGATATGTACCGATAGCAAGTCCGATAGCAGTCCAGCCTGCCTCAGCTCCTCCTGTAAGATAAGCAACGCCGGGAAGTCCCATAAGAAGCCAGCTGCTCATATCGGAAGCTTCTGCGCTCATTGCAGTAACGATCGGACCAAGTTTTCTTCCGCCGAGATAGAAATCGCCGACGCTGGAATTCTTTTTTGAAAAAGTTATTCCGATAATCAGCATTATAGCCATGTATGCAATAATGGTGATCATGATGATGATGGTTGATGTACTCATGTATTAACTCCTTTTCATAAAATTTACTCATAAAATTAATTATATACTAAAATTTAAATTTCGTCAATGTTATTTGATGAAATTGTGAAAAAATGGTGAAAATGCCGAAAAACAGAGGGGAAGTTTGTTGAAAAAGTTTTAATGACTTTTGCGTTTTTAGCTTGACAAATTTTATTTAATGATGTATATTAAATAATGTATAATTGTAAATTTAACAGAGAGGGGTTATAATTTATGAATTTAAAGAAAATTACTGTGGCAGTTTCTGCTCTTGCAATGTCTGCCGGAATTGCAGCATATCTTCCGGAAAAAGCTCCGGCTGCACCGGTGGCTTCCGTTTCTGCATCCGATTTCGAGGTCAATTATGCTGAGGCTCTTCAGAAATCAATGTTTTTCTACGAGGTTCAGCAGGCAGGCGAGCTTCCGGATTGGAATATGGTTTCGTGGCGTGCCGATTCAATGCTGACAGACGTTGTTCCCGGAGGCTGGTTCGATGCCGGAGATCACTTCAAGTTTGCTCTTACTAATGCTTACACTGCAAATATGCTTGCATGGGGTATTATTGAGTATAAGGACGCTGTAAAAAAAGCGGGATTATACGATCTTTACCTCAAAAACCTCAAATGGGGACTCGATTACGTTATGGGCTGCGATAAGGGCGATAAGGTTATCGGAACTATCGGTCATCCCACAATGGATCACGTTTGGTGGGGTAGTGCCGAGCTTTATGAGCGAAAAATGAAACTTCAGTATTCGACGGATGAACGTCCCTATGACGAAATCACCTGTACTACTACTGTAGCTGATATGGCTGCTGCGCTTGCATCCGGATATATCGTTTTCAAGGACGAGGATCCGGCTACTGCTGCTGAATATCTGAAACACGCTAAGAGCCTTTTTGAATTTGCTGACAAAACAAGAAGCAATGATGATCAGGGAGTTCAGAAAGGATACTATAATACTCAGCAAAGCGGTAGTGACGCTGATTTTATGGACGAACTTTTCCTTGCTGCAAACTGGCTTTATAAGGCTACAGGAGATCAATCTTATCTTGATAAGGCTGAAAAGGAATATCTTCCTAACTTAGGCAGAGAGAATCAGTCTACAGAATATAAATTTACATGGGGACACTGCTGGGATGATACTATGCAGGGCGCTATACTCCTTTACGCTCAGAATACAGGCAAGCAGGAATGGATAGATCATGTAAAAAAACATCTCCAATACTGGACTGACGGCGTTGCACAGGAATGGGGCGGCGAAAAGAAGGTACAATATACTCCCGACGGTCTTGCATGGCTCTTTAACTGGGGCTCGCTCCGTCATGCAGAAAATACCGCTTTTCTTGCTATGGTAGCCTCCGACACTATTTTCAAAGATGATGCTGCTCTTAGCAAAAAGTATACTGAATGGGCTAAAAGTCAGATGGATTATGCCTTCGGCAACAATGATCTCGGATTAAGCTATGTTGTCGGTATGGGTGAAAAAAATCCGATTAATATTCACCATAGAACAGCCAGCGGCGCTCACGATGACCACTGGAACGAGCTTGGAAAGCTTAATGATGACGGTACACCATATCAGGATCCTAAGTGGCAGACTGAATATGCACACGTTCTTTACGGTGCATTGGAGGGCGGTCCTTCTCAGGACGGAAGCTTTAAGGACAACAATGCTTCCTACGAGCATACAGAGGTTGCTATCGACTATAATGCCGGATTTACAGCTTGTCTCTGCGCTATGATAGACGAATACGGCGGAACTCCTCTTGCTGATTTCCCGCCTGTAGAAACTCCTAAATGGGCAGAATTCTTTATGAAGGCTTCTTTCAATCAGGCAACAGACAGCTACACGGAATTGAAAGTTTATGCTATGAATCACTCCGCATGGCCTGCAAGAACTATAAAAGATTTATCATATAACTATTATTTTGATATTTCGGAGCTTGTTGAGCAGGGATTTTCTATCAATGATGTTCAGGTGAAAATCGGTACAGACCAGCATCAGGGCGATGAGGGTAAGGCTTCAATCTCAGAACCTATACAGTATGACGGAAATATTTATTATGTTAAAATTACATTCGGCGACGGAAGAGTTGTAATGCCGACAGGACAGTCTGAACATCGTTCTGAATTACAGTTCAGAGTGGGTATTCCAGACAGCCTCAAGACTGCTGACGGCGGTAAGGTAACATGGGACAGCAGTAATGATTATTCTGCTAAAAATCTCGTTCAGGGCGGCGAGGACAGTATGATCGAAACACCTTATATAACAATGTATGACGGTGATACTCTTATCTGGGGTACAGAGCCGGACGGAACAACTGCAAAGCCTTATGATCCCGATAATAAAAATCCTGGTAATACGACAGAACCTCCGTCGGACAGCAAAGTTACTCTTTGGGGCGATGCCAACTGTGACGATCAGGTAGATATGTCTGATGCGGTTCTCGTTATGCAATCTCTTTCAAATCCTGACAAGTATGGTCTTGGCGGAACGGCTGAAACTGCTATAACTAAACAGGGACTCTTAAATGCTGATTGTTATAATAATGGTGACGGAATCACCAATAATGACGCTCTTTCAATTCAGAAATTTAAGCTGGAACTTATTCCGGAACTCCCTGAGAGCTGATTAATTAATCAATTCACAATTCAGCAACAAGAGAAGCAAGAGTTTCTCTTGTTGCTTTTGCTTTTTTGTATAAATGCACAAAAATAACCAATTGCCATTAGAAGAATCTACGAAATTTTAAAAAACTATTTACTTTTATTCTGGAATATAATATAATATGAGTGATAAGAACAAACAAAGTGCATGGTCCGTTCGGACACGTTCTTGTTACTTTTTTATAAGATATAATCGCAATGTATGCACTGGCATTGCGTTATAATTACATTATATTCTTTTTTAAATTTTCAGGGAGGGTATTAAAATGCATAAGAAATTTTCAAAAGCGATCGTTGCAAGCCTTATGGCAGTAACAATGATCGCACCAACAGTTGCTACTGTTGCTCCTATGAGTGCTTCAGCTGGTCAGGTGCTTGGTGAATCAACCTTTGATTACAAGGCGCTTCCATGGCATACTTGTGAATCAAGTCCTGCTAAACAGGATTTCAGCATTGACGATGGCGCATTCCACATAACTGTTACGGAACCGCTTGGCGCTGATAAGTCAAAGTGGGATCTTCAGTTCAGACACAGAAATCTTAATTTTAAAAAAGGTCATGTATATAAGGTTAGCTTCGAAGCTAAATCAAGCAGAGACGGTATGGAACTCTGCTCAAAGATTGGCGATATCAGCGGTAACATAGAATACTTTAGCCTTATGTCTGATGGTTCTATGAATATGGGTATACACATGGGCGGTCAGTGGGGTTCTGCTGTAAAACTGTCAACATCATATAAGAAGTTCTCAGGTACATTTATTCCTACTGAGGATCTTGAGGCCGCTGAGTGGTGTTTCCACTATGCAGAAGACCATAATGGTTATGGCGGTAATGCTCGGAAGGGCGATCAGATTTGGTTCGATAATATGTCTATCGAGTGTACATCCTGTGAAGAGTGTAATTCAGATCCTAATAATTCATACGGAGCTACAAACCGTGATTACAGCGCTGCTGAACATCCTGAAATGATGGTTAATGGCGAGCTTGTAAACTTTATTTCTGTAAACCAGATCGGTTACTATTCGAATCTCGCTAAAATAGCAACTTTAGGTGACAACCAAGGCGATATTCTCCACGGTGCTTCAAAAATAACACTTGACGCTGATACATATACTTACGAGCTTGTTGACGCAAATACTGATAAGGTAGTACATACAGGCACAACAGAGAAAAAGACCTACGATAAGGATTCTCATGATAACGTATGCAAAATCGATTTCACAGAGTACGATACACCAGGCAGATACTATCTCAGAATTAAAGATAAGGGCTGGAGATCTTTTGCATTCAATATCGGCGATAACATTTACACAGATGAAAGCCACAATATGCTTACTAATGCTCTGAACTACTTCTATCAGAACCGTTCAGGTATTGATATTGAAGATAAATACTGTACATCCGGCGGTTCAGACGGCAAGGGAACAGGAATGGGTCACCAGGGTGGTCATAAAACTGATACGGCTACAATCCAGGATGAATGGGTTCTTCAGTATTCTTCAAAGGACGAGGCTACTTCAACACATAAGTCCGGTACTCTTACTGCTAATGGCGGTTGGTACGATGCCGGTGACCACGGTAAATACGTTGTAAACGGCGGTATTTCTGTTTGGACACTCCAGAATATGTATGAGAGAGCTATCAGCCAGGAGGGTTATGACAAGAAGTTTGACGACGGTTCAGGCACAGTTGTAATTCCTGAGGCAGGCAACGGTGTTCCGGATATCCTCGATGAGGCTGCTGTAGAGCTTGATTGGATCGCACAGATGAAGGTTGTATCCAGTGATACTAAATGGGGCAAGTATGATGGTCTTTACTACCACAAGCTTCACGACCATAAATGGACCGGTCTTGCTACAAAGCCTTGGGACTATGAAGGCGATACACTTGCAGACGGTACAAAGGGTTGGGGTACAGTTCGTATCGTAAAGCCACCTACGTTCGCTGCAACACTTAACTATGCAGCTTGTGCAGCACAGGCAGCAAGACTTTGGGAGCCTTATGACTCTGCAAAGGCAAAGAAATATCTCGATAGTGCAAAGGAAGCTTATGCTGCATATGAAAAGCACTTCTATGAGTATGATTCTACTAAGACTACACATCCGACACTGAATTGCGAGTGTACAAAAGAAGAAATCAATCCAGATTCTCTGTATGCTCCGATGTGGCAGGCAAAGGGTGGCGGACCTTACGGTGACGACAACGTTAAGGACGATGCTTACTGGGCAGCTTGCGAAATCTTTGTATCTGCTTCCGCAATGGGAGATTCTGATGCTGCTACTTATAAGAAGAAAATTGATGAATCCAGCTATGCTTACAAGGTAGATACAAGAATGGTTGGCGGCGAAAACAAGGATGGTTCCTTCACTTCGTTCAACTGGGGTAACACTGCTTCCGCAGGTTCTCTGACACTTGCTCTCCACAGCGATCTTCTGTCTGCAAGCGAGAATAGCACTATTAAGGCAAACATTATGAAGGCTGCTGACGAATATATTGCTTGTGAAAACGAGCAGGGTTATGGCATTCCTTATAAGTATGACGGCGCAGGCTACAACGATCCAAATAACCTTGACCCATCTATCATTATTAACGGTTATGAGTGGGGTTCAAACTCCATGGTTATCAACAACTGTATCGTTATGGCTTATGCTTATGATCTTGCTGAAGACATTAAGTACATGAACGGTATTGCAAGCGCAATGAACTATCTCCTTGGATGTAACCCACTTTCATTCTCTTACATCACTGGTTACGGTGAATATAAAGAAAAGAATCCACACCACAGATATTGGTCTTACGAGCTTGACAAGACTCTGCCTATGGCTCCTGATGGAATACTTTCCGGTGGTCCTAATGCAGGTCTCCAGGATCCATATGTACGTGCTCTTGGATTTGTTCCTGGTGATGCAGATAACCCGTCACAGAGATGTTTCGTTGACTCTATTGAAGCATGGTCTACAAACGAGGTTACAATCAACTGGAACGCACCTCTTGCTTGGATCGCATCCTTCTTACAGGACGAAGCTGCTGATGCTACTCCAAATCCAAAGCCTGATATACTTTGGGGAGATGCTAACTGCGATAAGAAGGTAGATATGTCTGATGCTGTTCTTATCATGCAGTCACTTTCTAACCCTGATAAGTATGGTCTTAATGGTTCTGATCCTACACACATTACAGAGCAGGGTCAGCTTAATGCCGACGTTTACGAGAACGGTACAAGCGGTATCACTAACGAAGATGCTCTTCAGATTCAGAAGTTTAAGCTTGAACTCGTTAAGTCACTTGATCCTAAGGATTTCGTTAAGGAATAATTCAATAAAATTAAAGGGATGCTCCGGCATCCCTTTTCTTATGTGATATTGACTATATCTATTATGCAGAAAAAAACCGCTCATTATGAGCGGTTTTCTCGTTGAAATAATCAAACTCCGAATTTTGCAGTTGCAACCGGAACTCCAGGTCCCATAGTTGAAGTAACTGTGCAGCTCTTGAGGTAAGTACCCTTAGCAGCAGCAGGCTTAGCCTTAACGATAGCTTCCATGAGAACAGTGAAGTTTTCGTCGAGCTTAGCAGCTCCGAAAGAAGCCTTGCCAATCGGGCAGTGGATGATATTTGTCTTATCAAGACGATACTCGATCTTACCAGCCTTAGCTTCTGTTACAGCCTTAGCAACGTCAGGAGTTACAGTACCAGCCTTTGGGTTTGGCATAAGACCACGAGGTCCGAGAACCTTACCGAGACGTCCAACGAGTCCCATCATGTCTGGTGAAGCAACAACAACGTCGAAATCCATCCAGTTTTCCTTCATGATTCTGTCAACGAGATCCTGTCCTCCAACGAAATCAGCGCCAGCAGCCTGAGCAGCTTCGTACTTATCTTCCTTACAGAAAACGAGAACCTTAACGTTTTTACCTGTACCGTTAGGAAGTACAACAGCACCTCTAACCTGCTGATCAGCGTGTCTGGAGTCAACGCCGAGACGGATGTGAGCTTCAACGGTTTCATCAAACTTAGCCTTTGCGTTCTTGCAAACTAAGTCAAGAGCCTCTGGTGACTCATAAAGCTTTGCATAATCGACAGTCTTAGCGCTGTCAACATATTTCTTGCCGTGTTTCATTATATTTCCTCCTGTTTAAGTGGTAATACCAGACGCTTATAGCAATCCGGTTAGCGGAATTTTCCTCCCACCAATGTAGCTTGTCTTTATTTTAGACAGCTCAGAGAAGTCAGAATAAGACGAAAAACGTCTGTATCTTCATTCAGTAAATTAGTCAACAACTACAACGCCCATAGAACGAGCTGTTCCGGCGATCATGCTCATAGCTGCTTCGAGTGAACCTGCGTTAAGATCGGGCATTTTCTGCTCAGCGATCTTCTGGATCTGTTCCTTAGTGATGTTAGCGACCTTAGTCTTGTTAGGAACTCCTGAACCGCTGTTAATATTACAAGCCTTCTTGATAAGAACAGCAGCGGGCGGAGTTTTAGTGATGAACGAGAAAGAACGGTCTGCGTAAACAGTAATAACAACAGGGATGATCATACCGATGTCGTTCTTAGTTCTCTCGTTGAATTCCTTTGTGAATGCCATGATATTAACACCATGCTGACCGAGAGCCGGACCAACAGGTGGTGCAGGAGTAGCCTTTCCTGCTGCGATCTGAAGCTTAATGTAGCCAACTACTTTCTGTGCCATGTATTCGCACCTCCATAAATGTGGTAAATGGCGAGGCAAGAATTATTTTACCTCTCCCACGGAAACCGCTTCGGGTTTCTTTTGACCTGACTAATCCTCCACAGTAACGACCTGACTTAAAGGAAGCGTTGTGGGGGTTTCACGACCGAACATTGAAACTAAAAGATCAACGCTGCGATCGTCGAGATTGATGTTCTGAACGACACCAATAAAGCCGTCCATAGCAGTTCCGGAAATCTGAACCCTATCGCCGACCTTGAAGTTTACCTCAACAGAGGAAACGTCGATTCCGAAGAGTGATTTAACCTCTTCATCTGAAAGGGGAGTTGGTTCGGATGCCGGACCGACAAAGCCTGTGCAGCCTCTGGTATTTCTGACGATATACCAGGAATCGTCCGTAACGATCATTTTGACCAGAACGTAACCGGGATAGGTTTTGCGTTCGATCTCTTTTGTTTTGCCGTCGGTGATCTCAGTCACCTTTTCGGTAGGAACTCTAACTTCCTGGATAAGATCATGAAGCTTACGGTTTTCAACAACCTTTTCAATATTCTGGGCAACCTTATTTTCGTAGCCTGAATAAGTGTGGATGACATACCACTTACATGCTTCCGACATAATAATCCTCCTTAGACTTCCTTTGGTTTAGCGGTAGATCAGACCCATGAGCTTTAAGAAGCCCGTATCGAGCAGACCAACGAGAACTGCTGATAAAGCGATAACGCCGACAACAACAGATGTGTTATCGAAAACAGTTTTCTTTGAAGGCCAAACCACTTTGTTGAATTCGATTTTTAAGTCTTTGAACCATTTGCGGATCTTGCCTGGCTTTTTAGACTTCTTTTCTGAAGTTGTATCCTTAGCCATAAAAAATACTCCTTCCGATTACTTAGTTTCCTTGTGAAGAGTATGCTTTCTGCAGAACTTGCAATGCTTCATCATTTCAATTCTGTCCGGGTCATTCTTCTTGTTTTTCTTGGAAACATAGTTGCGCTGTTTGCACTCTGTGCAAGCTAAAGTAACCTTTACTCTCATATCGGCACCTCCTGATTTAGTACTTCCTCCGGCAAGCGGAGGTAGGTTGTTTGCCTCCCTCGTATCGGGCATAAAAATAAAACCCCTGTCGAGGTAAAACAATTATACCACATATATACAGGAAAGTCAAGCTTTTTCGGGAAATTATTTTCTGAAATTTTGAACAGAATGTTTTCTGTATTCAAAGCAAACAGCATCGAACCACTGTCCGTATTGCGGTGCTGTTGTTCAAGTTAAGCCAGCTGATTAAAAAAGGACAGCTCCGAAGAACTGTCCTTTAAAACTTGTCCGGTTATAGATTAACCAAGCTCAGCAAAGTACTTGATAGTTCTTACCATCTGTGATGTGTAAGAATTCTCGTTGTCGTACCAAGAAACAACCTGAACCTCGTAGAGATCGTCAGCAATCTTAGCAACCATTGTCTGAGTAGCATCGAAGAGTGAGCCGTACTTCATGCCGATAACGTCAGAAGAAACGATCTGATCCTCGTTGTAGCCGAAGGAAGCGGAAGCGGCAGCCTTCATAGCAGCGTTGATGCCTTCCTTAGTAACGTCTGCACCCTTAACAACAGCTGTAAGGATTGTTGTAGAACCTGTTGGAACAGGAACTCTCTGTGCAGAACCGATGAGCTTGCCGTTGAGTTCAGGAATTACAAGACCGATAGCCTTAGCAGCTCCTGTTGAGTTAGGAACGATGTTAGCAGCGCCGGCTCTTGCTCTTCTGAAGTCACCCTTTCTGTGAGGACCGTCAAGGATCATCTGATCGCCTGTGTAAGCGTGGATAGTGCTCATGATACCGCTCTGGATAGGAGCATAATCGTTAAGAGCCTTAGCCATAGGAGCGAGGCAGTTTGTTGTGCATGAAGCAGCAGAGATGATCTTGTCATCAGCAGTAAGAGTATTCTCGTTTACGCTGAAAACGATTGTAGGAAGATCGTTGCCTGCCGGAGCAGAAATAACAACCTTCTTAGCGCCTGCGTCGATATGAGCCTGAGCCTTGTCCTTAGAGCAGTAGAAACCTGTGCACTCGAGAACAACGTCAACGCCGATTTCGCCCCAAGGAAGCTCAGCAGCGTTAGCCTTAGCATAAATTGTGAGAGTCTTACCGTCAACTGTGATAGTACCAGCTTCGTCGTTAGCCTCTACAGTGTGAAGATTTTCGCCGATCTTTCCGCAGTATCCGCCCTGAGCGGTATCGTACTTGAGGAGCTGAGCGAGCATAGAAGGCTTTGTAAGATCGTTGATAGCAACAACCTCGTAACCCTCAGCATCAAACATCTGTCTGAAAGCAAGACGGCCGATACGACCGAAACCATTAATAGCAACTTTAACTGACATTGGAAAATTACCTCCTAAATAAATTTACATATATATTATACTCCAAACAGGAAATTTTTTCAAGTGGTTAGATAAAAAAATAACAGAAAATTTATGAAATGTATATATTTGACCAAAACAAGCTGATTCAGATGATGCATTTTAGTGAAAGTGCTATAATATATCGAAAATGGCGAAAATTTAATATATTTGTTATTCCATTTTTAAAAAAAATGTAGTATAATATAGATATTGCTGAAAAAATGATTTGATCGGCAATTTTAATTCATAAGAAAGGCGAATCGAAATGACAGATATTAAAGATTTACTTAAGTTTTTTGAAAACCCAGTTACATCCGAGATTATGGAGAATAACAAAACAATTTCAGAAATTTCTGCAACAAGAATGATGTTTATTGCAGAAATGCTCGACATTGAAGACGACAAGGAATACGACAGAGATAATCTGAAGGAATTAGCAAAAATTCTTCGTGAAGAAAGCAGAAGCTTAATGAGAAATGCCTCTATGGGTACAGTTCTCTCAGACAGCCCTGAACGTGAGGTAGTTATACGAGTTAATTCGATGATAGATAATATCGTTGACGGCTGCAAAAAGGTATTTGGCGAAAATTTCAGAATAAAAGCGATAGAACGTTCAGACGCTTATGTTAAAATCAATGAAAAAATGCTTAAATTCTGTATTATAGGATTTATAAGAAAGCTGTGTTCTGTGGCAGGAGATACTGATTTTGAAATCCAGCTCGGCTCTCGTGCTGAAAACGGAATGGTCAAGATATTCGTTTATTCTGATGTTGAAATTCCGGAGGAGGAGAAAACTTCCGGCAATGAAAATCAGATAAGCCGCCAGATTAACTATTATGATGGAAACTATGATGCTATAAGAATGTTTTTTGATCGTAAGCTTGATCTTCAGATGAATGACGATGAATCATCGCTTTATATTGTTATTCCGGAAACTGAGGTTAATGAGGACAGCAAGGAGCTTGAATTCAAATCTCCACTCGTTCACATGGATAAAGATGATTTCTCGGATTATTTAATTATGCTGACAGACGCATACGAGTCATGAAGTAAAATAATTTGAACAATTTACACATAAAATTCATAGATTTTTTGTTGACAATATTCAAAGAAAGTTGTATAATATAAAAGCGGATTTTTATTATTTTCCGGAGGTTAATATGGCAAAAGGTCTTGAGATCGAGAGAAAGTTTCTTGTGGATTTACCGGATCTGAATAAGCTTGATATTGAAAGAAAAATTGAAATCAAACAAACTTACCTGAAAAGAGGTAATAATGATTCTCAGAGAAGAGTGAGAAAGATTATTGAAAATGACAGGATTTCGTATACCTATACCGAAAAAGTATTTGTTTCGCCTGTTATTCGGGAAGAAAATGAATATGAGATAACTGCTGACGAATATGTTCGGCTTCTGGAACAGTTGGATGAAAGCTGTACTCCGGTTGAAAAAACAAGGTATTGCTTCAATTATTCTGACCAGCTTTTTGAACTTGATGTTTACCCTTTTTCGCATGATCTTGCTATCATGGAGCTTGAGCTTGATTTCCCGGAACAGAAAATATATTTCCCGGAATGTGTAAATGTTTTAAAAGATGTTTCTGATGATAAACGCTACTCAAACGCTTCTCTTGCATTAGCAGCTTCGTTTCCGACAGAATCAGGTTCTGTTCAGTAATGTGCAAAGACCGCCCGGATGCTTTATTTTAATTATTTTGTTAGGAGTTTAACTGATGTCTGAAAAATTTGTTCCTGTTGACAATCCGGAACAGCTTGCGGCTGTTTTTGGACAGCTTGACGATAACGTCAGCCGAATTCAGAAAGAATATAACGTAACCGTTGTCAGCAGAGACGGCGGCATAAAAATAATCGGCAGCGATAAAAATGTTGACGACGCTTCAAGAGCGTTGATTTCGTTGCTTAAAATAAGCTCGGGCGGTCATACGCTGAATGAGCAGACTGTTCGCTATGTAACCTCTATGGTTGCAGACGGAATTGAACAGCAGCTTGAAGAACTGGGCGGAGACGGTATATGCGTCACCGCTTCGGGAAAAATTCTTCGTGCAAGAACCATCGGACAGAAACAATATGTTGACGCTATAAAAAATAATACAATAGTTCTTGGAATAGGTCCTGCCGGAACTGGAAAAACCTATCTTGCTGTTGCGATGGCTGTAAAAGCTTTCCGTGAGCATAAGATCAAGAAAATCATTCTTACACGTCCGGCTGTTGAAGCAGGTGAAAAGCTCGGATTCCTTCCCGGCGATTTGCAGGACAAGGTCGATCCGTATCTTAGACCGCTTTACGACGCTCTTTATGATATGTTCGGAGCTGAAAGCTTTGCAAGATATATGGAAAAAGGGATAATTGAGGTAGCTCCGCTTGCTTATATGCGTGGACGAACTCTTGATGAAGCATTTATTATTCTTGATGAAGCTCAGAATACGACTTCCGAGCAGATAAAAATGTTCCTCACACGTCTTGGAAATGAAAGCAGGATGGTCATAACCGGCGATATTACGCAGATCGACCTGCCTGACGCTAAAAAATCCGGACTTGTTGAAGCCATAAAGGTTCTTAAAGGAATAGACGATATTTCTATTCATAGATTCAGTGAAAAAGATGTCGTTCGTCATCGTCTTGTTCAGGATATCATCAAGGCGTATGAAAAGTTTAATGAAGGGAGAATGAGAAATCATGGCTAAATTAAAGGTTTATGTAAAAAATAATCAGACAGAGGTTAAAGTTCCGGTCGGAATAAGACTTCTTATAAGAAGATGCTGTCAGGCTGTTCTTGCAACTGAAAAGTTCGGAAAAGATGCAGAGGTCAGCGTTTCATTTGTAAGCAATAAAGAAATTAAGGATCTTAATAAAATTTACAGAAATAAAGACAGCGTTACAGATGTTCTCTCGTTCCCGCTTACCGGAAACGACGGAACGGTCGAGCTTAATCCCGATACGGGTGCAGCAATGCTCGGGGATGTTGTTATTTCACTTGAAACAGCCGTAAAACAGGCTCAGAATTACGGACATTCCCTTGAAAGAGAGATAGGTTTCCTTACGGTTCACTCAATGCTTCATCTTCTCGGCTACGATCATGAAACAAGTCTTCTCGATCAGCGGATAATGCGTGAGAAAGAAGAATCCGTTCTGGAAAAGCTTGGAATTTCCAGAGACGCCACATTTATAGTAAACGGAGAAAATAACTGATGTCAAGAACAGCTTTTGTAACTATTGCCGGAAGAACAAACGCCGGAAAATCTTCGCTTCTTAATGCGATAATCGGTGAGAAGATAGCTTCTGTAAGCAATAAGCCGCAGACCACACGAACCAGAATAACCGGAATCCGTAACATTGACGATGTTCAGCTTGTCTTTTTTGATACGCCCGGACTACATAAGCCCGTAAATAAGCTGAGCGAACATATGCTGAATACAGTAAAGGAATCGGTCAGCGATATCGACGCTGTGGTTTTTATGATGGACTGCACTAAAAAGATAAACGAACAGGAACTTGATATCCTTCGTTCTATGAACAAAGCGAAAATGCCTGTTATTCTCGTTTTGAATAAGATAGACCTGCTTAAAAACAAGAACGATATTGCTCCGGTAATTGCTGAGCTTACTTCGAAGGCAGAGTTCAAAGCTGTCGTTCCGGTAAGCGTTACGCAGAATGACGGTGTTGACGCTGTTATTGATGAAATTATCGATATTTCCGAGGAATCGGTTCACTACTTCCCTGATGATATGATAACCGATCAGCCGGAAAAGGTTCTGGCTGCGGAAATGATAAGAGAAAAGCTCCTTATGCTTCTTAAAGACGAAGTTCCGCACGGCATTGCCGTTGGAGTTGAAGAGATGAAGGAGCGTGATGACAAAGATATACTCGATATATCAGCGGTTATCTACTGCGAAAAGGAGTCGCATAAAGGAATTGTTATTGGTAAGGGCGGAGCTATGCTCAAAAAAGCTTCGACTGCTGCAAGAATCGAGCTGGAGGATTTCTTCCAGATAAAAGTAAATCTTAAATGCTGGGTAAAGGTCAAGGAAGACTGGCGTAACCGTGATGGACTTATCCGCAGCTTTGGTCTTTCAGAGAAATAATTACCTCTTATATATTCGTTTGTTTTTGCAGAAAATAAAGGTAGGTTTTCTGCGGAGGTAATTAAATATGTCTGAAGATATTTTGTGGAATAAGTTTGCTGAATCCGGCAGAGTAGAGGATTATCTTATTTATTCTGAATCAAGGGATGCTGCAAATGATAATACTGGAAGGGATCGTTCTTAAAGAACGATCTGTTGGCGAACAGGATAAGTTTATTGATATTTTAACTAAAGAAAAGGGAGTTATCGAGGTCTCGGCTAAAGGCGCAAAAAAGATCAACGGAAAAACCGGAAGCTCGGCTCAGCTTTTCGCATATTCAAGGTTCTGCCTTAATCAGAGGGGGGAAAGACTTTTTCTGAACAGCGCAGAGCCGATACATATTTTTTATGATCTCAGAAGTTCGCTTTCAAGAATTTCGCTTGCATCCTATTTTTCGGATGTTATACGGTTCTGCATTAATCCGGAAACACATAGCGGCGAGGTTTTACGGCTTTTTTTGAATACGCTTCATTACCTTGAAAATGGACTTCGTGATGAAAAACTGCTCAAGGTTGTGTTCGAGCTGCGTCTGATGTCTGAAATCGGGTATATGCCTGATGTTTTAGCTTGCAGAGGGTGCGGCAGTTTCGAGCCTGAGGAGCTTTTTTTCAGTATCAGCGACGGAAGATTTTTCTGTAAAGATTGCTTTACAGGCAGCTCGGATTCAGACTTTATTAAGATGAAAACCCCTGTATTAAGCGCTATACGTCATATCGTTCTTGTCGATTTTGACAGACTTTTTAATTTCAGAGTTTCTGATAAGGTTATGGAAAAGCTTTCGGTTTCTGCCGAGAGCTATCTTATTTCTCATCTTGAAAGAAATTTTCAGACTCTGGAATTTTATAAATCATTAAACCCACACCTTTTTAAATAGGAAATCAATATGAATAAATATCTTAAAACACTTGAACTTGATAAAATACTCGATATGCTGGCGGAGCTTGCTTCAAATGAAGCAACAAGAAAAATGGCTCTTGAACTTCGTCCGGACTGCAATCTTGAAAGAGTCCGCTATGAATGTTTGAAAACCTCGCAGGCGCTTGAACTGTCGGTTCAGTTCGGAACGCCGCCGTTCAGCAATTTTAAAGATATAACCTCCACAGCCGCACGTGCAAAATCAGGAGCGGTCATTTCGCTGCGTGATCTTATGGATATCGCCGCAATGCTGCGTCAGATAAAAGGTCTTGCCGACTGGTATAAGCACTGCGAAAATATCGAAACAGAGCTTAGCTACCTCTTTTCGAGACTTCAGCCGAATGATTGGCTTCTTGAAAAGCTGGATCGTTCGATAATATCCGAAAACGAAATTGCCGACGCTGCAAGTCCGGAGCTTGCTGCGATACGAAGAAAAATCAATCGTGCAGGAATGCAGCTTCGTGAAACTCTCGACAAAATGGTGAAGAGCAAAACCACTCAGCAGTATTTGCAGGAGAGTTCCGTTACGATAAGAGACGGACGTTTCGTTCTTCCCGTAAAATCGGAACACAGAGGTCAGATAAGCGGTCTTATACACGATACGTCCGCTACCGGACAGACAATTTTTATCGAGCCGATGGCGATTGTCGAGGCGAATAACGATATCCGCATTCTTCAGGGAAAAGAACAGGAGGAAATCGAACGCATCATCTGTGAGCTTTGCAGAGACTGCGGTGATTATGCCGATATTCTTGCAGAAAATTACAAGGTCTGCACGGAGCTGAACCTCTATTTTGCAAAGTCTAATCTTGCAGCGAAGCTGAATTGTTCGCTGCCGGAAATTACTGATGACGGAAAAATATATCTGAAAAAAGCACGTCATCCTCTTATCGACAAAAATAAAGCCGTTCCTATCGAGCTTTCACTTGGCGAGGAGTATCAGACTCTCATCATTACAGGACCTAACACGGGCGGTAAGACGGTTGCTCTTAAAACAGCCGGACTTCTCAGCGCAATGACGATGTGCGGACTTCTCATTCCGGTTGCAGACGGTAGCAGAATCTCGGTTTTCAGCCATATTCTTGCTGATATCGGCGACAGTCAGAGTATTGAACAGAATCTTTCGACATTTTCTTCACATACAAATAAAGTAATAGAAATTCTCGGAACTGCTGATGAAAGCTCGCTTGTGCTTCTTGACGAGCTTGGTTCGGGAACTGATCCGGTTGAGGGAGCTGCTCTTGCTATTGCAGTCATTCGCCGCCTCATGGAAAACGGAGCAAAGATCATGGTGACAACTCATTATCAGGAGCTTAAAGTTTTCGCCATAGACAGTCCCAGCGTCCAGAACGCTTCATGCGAATTTGATATAGCAACTCTCTGCCCGACATACAGGCTTATTGTCGGCTCGCCCGGAAAATCAAACGCTTTTGCTATTTCGGAAAGCCTTGGAATGCCGTCCGATATAATCGAGGACGCAAAGGGAAGAGTGAGCGATGCAAATACCCGACTTGAAGAAGTTATTGGAAAGCTTGAGGCGAGCCGTCTTGAACTTGAACGTGAAAAGGAAAAAATCACGAAACTTCGCATTCAGGCTCAGGAGCATGAATCCGCAGTCCGCAAAGAGCGTGAAGAGATCGAAGCGGCGAAATCTGATGAGCTTGAAAAGGCAAGACTCCGTGCTATGACCATTATTGAACAGACCAAAGCCGAATCTAACGAGCTTCTTGACGAGCTTGAAAAGCTACGCAAAGAAAAGGATAAAAAAGATTTCAGCAGTAATGTTTCTGGTATGAAATCGAAAACAAAACAGAGCTTTAATAAAATGTTCGATACGGCAAATCCCGTTGATAAGCGTGATCCTAACGAGGGATACGTTCTTCCGAGAAAGCTGAAAAAAGGCGATACGGTTTATGTTGTCGATTTACAGCGAAAGGGAATCATCTCCGGCGAGCCGGACGGAAGCGAGTTTGTATTCGTTCAGATGGGCGTTATGAAAACGAAAATGAACATCTCACGTTTGCGCCTTGAAGAGCCTGAAAAGGTGACTTACAACAATAAAAACAAGCCTTCCAGAAAAGTTGGAAGAGTTGGCGTAAAGGCTGAAAGACGTGGAAAAATGGAACTTGATATCCGTGGAAGCGCCTGCGATGACGGAATTTATGAACTTGACGCATTTATTGATCAGGCAGTTATGTCAAATATTTCAACGGTAACGATAATTCACGGAAAGGGTACCGGACTTCTCAGAAAGGCTGTACATCAGCGATTAAGATCACATCCTTCAGTGAAAAATTTCCGTCTCGGACTTTTCGGTGAGGGTGAGGACGGCGTTACTGTAGTTGAACTGAAGTAACGTTGAAACGGAGGATCATAATGCTAAAAAAAATCAAAGCTTATTGGGATAAATATCCGGATAGGACTGCTTTTGCGGTCATATTCTCAATTTTTGCTGTTTTAGTTTTTGTAACAATGATTATTATGCATAAAGGAATAGTCTGGGGTTCAAATACGGACTGGAAAAGCCAGCATTTTCCGATTCCGGAATATTTCAGAATGCGGTTTTACGAAACACATGATATTTTTCCCGATTTTGCATTGCAGCTCGGCAGCGGACAGAATATTTATAATTTCGGTTATTACGGAATTGCAAATCCTCTTTATCTTCCGGCATATGCGCTTCCGTTTGTTCCAATGAGCATATATATCGAGGTATTAAGCCTGTCGACAGTTATTATTTCGGCTTTGATGAGCTATAAGTTTTTCAAGGGACATTTCAGCCGGAAAATTTCTCTTGTTCTTGCAATAATGTTCTTATGCTCCGGCGGAATTTTTTACCACAGCCATTGTCAGATAATGTTTATGAATTATTTTCCCTTTCTTCTGGCAATGCTCTTTGTTTGCAGAAAAAAAGACAGCGTAAAAAGTACGTTCCTGATGCTGATACTGGCTTATAGGAATTGACCAGCCTGGAAGAGATGGAAGAGTTCGTCAACAAAGTAGGTTATCC
>CAJKFZ010000011.1 GCA_905199285.1 uncultured Ruminococcus sp. | reverse complement strand
TATAGTATTAAATTACATTTTACCATATTATCTCAAATAATGCAATAGCAAATCGTGCAAATTCCAGAAAATATTTTTTGAAAAAATTATTGTATTGCTGAAAAAAATGTGATATAATAAATTATCTACGCTAAAGGAGTGATATTAAATGCTCGGCTTTGAAAACCATATCGGAAAAATTTCTATTTCCGACGATTACCTTACACAAATTGTAAGACACGCTGTTACAGACTGTTTCGGAGTTTCGGATGTCTGCAACGTTAATGCATTTCATTCCGCAATTTCTGCTCTTACTTTCGGTAAAGCGTTTAAAAATAAAAGAGGAGTTGTCATCCGCACCAACCAAAACGGCTGTCTTTCTATCGACCTTCACATAAAAGTTTCTTACGGAACTAATATTTCCGCAATTGCTGACAGCATTATCCACAAGGTCACATTCACGATTGAAGAAGCTGTGGGTATCAAAGTAGCAGATGTCAATGTTTTCATCGACGATATGATGAGCTAAGGCAGCTCGGATAAAACTTTTATCAGAAATATTACTATACATTTGAATTTGAATTGGAGGACTTTACTGTGATAAACGGTTCTATGCTGAGAGACGCTATCATTTCAGCCGCAATTACTATAAACAACAGAAAACGTGAAGTTGACGAGCTTAACGTTTATCCCGTTCCGGACGGCGATACCGGTACAAATATGTCTATGACCATCGGAAATTCCATCGCCGAACTTAAAAGACTCGATGACCGCACTTCTGCCGCCGATGTTGCTTCAACTGCCGCTTCCGCTTTTTTAAGAGGTGCAAGAGGCAATTCCGGAGTCATTCTTTCACTTATTTTCCGTGGTTTTGCTAAAGGACTTTCAGGCTGTACGGAAGCCGGATGCGAAAATTTCGCCGAGGCTCTTCAGCTTGGCGTTGACGCTGCTTATAAAGCCGTTATGAAGCCTGCGGAAGGCACTATACTCACTGTAGTAAAAGCTGCTGCCGCTAAAGCTAAGGAAACTGCGCTTTCTACAAACGACGATCTCATTTTCTGGAATGAAGTTTGCAGTGAAGCTGAAAGTGTTCTCGCTCAGACGACCGAAATGCTTCCGCAGCTCAAAAAGGCAGGCGTTGTCGATGCCGGAGGTATGGGACTTGTCATCATTTTCAATGCTATGAAGAAAGTTTTCGAGGGCGGAGACATTGCTGTTCCAAACGAAACGCAATCTCAAAATGATTCTTCTGCCGACTCGTTCAGAACGGCTGTCAGCGAATATGATGACGAAATAAATTATACATATTGTACAGAGTTTATGCTCGAAAAGAAAGAGAACTGTCCCGATGTTTTCATGCTTCGTGCGTACCTTGAAACTATTGGAGATTGCGTTGTTGTCGTTGACGACGACGATATAATCAAGGTTCACGTTCACACGGACAATCCCGGAAATGCGATTCAGAAGGGACTTGAATTCGGATGGTTCATCAATGATCCAAGACCTAAGATCGAGAACATGAAAATTCAGCACGAAAATCGTGTCAAGGAAGCCAAAACCGCTGAAGAAGAGGGATTTACTCCTGCTGAACAGGAGAAGAATTTCGGATTCGTTGCGGTTGCAGCAGGTCACGGACTTGAAGCGATGTTCACAGACCTCGGCGCTGACGTTGTGGTCAAGGGCGGTCAGACCATGAATCCCTCTACCGACGATATTCTTAGAGCAATTATGAAAACTCCGGCAAAAACAGTTTTTGTGCTTCCGAATAACAAAAATATAATCATGGCGGCTGAACAGGCTGTTCGTCTTGCCGACAGAAATGTCTGCGTTTTACAGACCAGAACCATTCCTCAAGGAATCACGGCAATGCTCAATTTTGACGAATCACAGAGTCTTTCCGATAACCGAATCAACATGACTAAAGCTTTTGAAAAGGTTTCTACCGGACTTATAACTTTCGCCGCAAGAGATTCTGAATTTGAGGGCAAGCAGATAAAAGAGGGCGAGATTCTTGCTCTTGAAAACGGCAAGCTTGCTTTCACGGAAAAGGACATAAACAAAGCCGCAGTCAAGATCACAAAAAAACTTGCTAAAGGCGACGCAAGTTATGTTACGCTTATTCATGGGGCTGACGTGACGGAAGAAAATGCTGAACAGCTTCGTGAAACTATTCAATCCAAGCTAAGCGACAAAATAGACGTTATGCTCGTAAACGGCGGTCAACCGGTTTACTACTATATAATTTCTGTAGAATAAAAATGGGACGAACCAATTTAGGTTCGTCCTTTAAATTTTAGAACCTGTCCACATAGAAATTATGTGGACAGGTTCTTATATCCGATTTTGCTTCCAAATTTGACAACAGTTTCTGTTCCGGAAGCGGAATTTCTCAATATATCGTCATTCAGACAAATTTTATCCTTTTCAAAAAGCAGAACTACGGTCGAGCCGCCAAACTCAAACATTCCTTTTTCCTGTCCACGGCGGAAAGAGCCTGTTTCCTGATGATTGCATATTCGTCCGACCATCATAGCTCCGACCTCAACTTGTACCACATCGCCAAAATTTTCCGTATGAAGAACCGTGAACTCCCTGCTGTTTTGCTTATAGATATTATAGCGTTCAAGAGCGATCGGATTGACGGTGTGAAGCACTCCCTGAATGAAAAAATTACGGGATTTTGTACCGTTGTCAATGTAGCAGTAACGGTGATAGTCGTCAACCTCAAGCCGGAATATCAGGCAGTAACCGTCCGTAAATCGTTGGGCAAGGGACTTGCTGTGTAGCAGATCTTCGATACGATAGTGGGAATTTTTTATGTTAAAGACGCTACGGTCGTTAATTTTATATGCTGTGAGCTTTGAATCGCATGGACTTATCAGAACATTCGGGTTCATATTTACCGCTCTGCATTCACTCTTGATTTTTCTCGTAAAAAACTCATTATAAGAGCGAAATTCGTTTTCTTCATACTCTGACATATCAATATTATTACAGCGAATAAATGGCTTAATACAGGGTATCGACAATGGCGAATCCATAAATTTGCCAACAATAGCCGAAATAACCGGAACTGTCAGAATTTTAAGCAAAAATCTTCCGGCGAGAGTTCTGTATAAAAATTTTTGTATCTTGCTTGTTTTCATTCCCACCTCAATTCTTAGGCACAGTGTTCAGACAGAACCAATCGCACCACTGAGGATAATATTTTGCAAAAACATGAACACCATCACTTGTGCAATCTGCCATAAGATTACCGTTTCCGTCATCAAAAACAGGATTGATATCAATGTAAAAAATCGATTGATTGTCCGCAAGAGCAGCGATCATCGAGTTCAGCTCGTCGATTCTCTGATTGTTTATTGCATCATTCTGAGCGGCAGCCGTTACATGAAGATTCGCCTCCAGAAAGATAATCGAATCCGGCGATTTTGTCCTTATATTCTGAACGAGCGAACGGAAATTGTTCATAGTCGAATCAAAATTATTTCCGACCTCGTTAATGCCGAGCATAACGTAGACCTTGCCGTAATTATTTGAACTGAGCATATCTGCAAGATTGCCGCTTTCGGCAGAACTGTTTGCATCGCCTGATGTAAGACCAACATCGCAGAAGAAATCAGAGTTTCCAAGCGAGCCATAGTCACGCAGTCCCACAGTTCTTGAATCGCCTATAAACAGAGCATCATTGAAGTAGGTGTAGTCGCTTTCGACAAAGCCGGTGAAATTTGCAGCCGGGTTTGATGACGGTTCAAAAGTTACATCCGTTGTAACATTATCAGCAGAATTTTCCTCGGAATTTGTAATGTTTTCCGAATTATCAGTATTGGAAGATGTATTCTGTTCGCCGCCTGGATTTTCACCGTCAGAAGTATTGTCCATACCTTTTTTTATGTCGATCTCAACAGTTTTAGCGTTGTTTTCCTTTTTCTTTTCGGCGCTTGTATTCCAGATCTGCTTAAAAATCATTGGTGAAGCGATAAAGCAGGTCAAGATAAGTATTAAAGAATATGTGCATTGTTTGAATTTGTTCATTTTGTTTCCCTTATCTTTGTTTGAGTTATTATCTATCTGAGTTTTAATGCCAAAGGAACAAAATTATTCTTTGGCATAATTTTATTTTACAGACACAACCGGAAAAATTCCGTTCGGACTGCGATAATTTTGTTTTAGAATCTGAAGTACATAAACGGATCGTTCATTCCCTTATACATACAGTAAACTGATGCCCAGAATATCGTGAGCAGAAGCAGTGCGCAAAACACCGAACCTTTTATCTTTTTATAGATTATTTCGGGGAGTTTGGTTGAGAAAATTATTCCGGAAATAAAATACTTTTTGTATATATCCCAGTATTTTAAATAATCTCCTTTGAGAACGGAGATACCTTTTTTCCCTGAAAAATCAACCAGTCTTGAAAAATAAGTTCCAAGCTGAGAAAAATCGGTTACAGCGAAAAGAAGCCACGTCAGTGGAATTATCAGAATCATATACGCATGACCGATGATTCTGTGCCGATTCATGAAATTTCCGATATAATTTTTCTCAATCATGAGGATTCCGAACAGAACAAGTCCCCACAAAACGAAGTTCCAGCTTGCGCCGTGCCAGAGTCCGGTGAAGAGCCAGACTACGAACGTGTTGCGTATCATAGCTGTTTTTCCCTTGCGATTGCCGCCGAGGGGAATGTAGATATAGTCCCTGAACCACGAGCCGAGGGTTATATGCCATCTCCGCCAGAATTCGGTCATAGTTACAGATGTGTAAGGGTAATTAAAGTTTTTCGGAAGCTCAAATCCCATGATCCTGCCCAATCCGATAGCCATCAGCGAATAGCCGCAGAAGTCGAAATACAGCTGAAAAGAATACGCAATGATTCCCAGCCATGCGAGCTTTGCGGAAATACTTTCGTAGCCGATCATTGAAATATCGCTCCAAAGACCGCTTATCTGGTTTGCCAGAAGGACTTTATAGCCGAGACCTATGGTGAATGTTTTCAGTCCGTCCTCGACCTTTTTGATGCTGTGGGAACGTTTTCTGAGCTGAGCCGCAACGCTTTCATATGTTACTATAGGACCGGCAATAAGCTGTGGAAACATACTGATATAAGCCCCGTAATTAATGAGATTTCGCTCTGCATGGGCTTTTTTCCGATAAACGTCGATGATATATGAAACATTCTGGAATGTATAAAAGCTGATTCCGATGGGAAGAATAATATCTTTAACGGTAAGATTTCCATGGAAGAGAGCATTCAGGTTTTCCGTTCCGAATCCCCAGTATTTGAAGAAAATAAGCCACCAAAAATTAAAAATTATACCGAAAGTAAGCCATAGCCGGCTCGCTCGCTGATTGCCTTCTATGAACTGTGCAACAATAAAATTAAACAGCAGCGTCAAAAGGAATAGTGAAATATACACAAACTTTTTCACTCCGAGGCTGTAGAACACAACACTTCCTACAAATATTACCGCATTCTTATACTTAGGCGGACTTACCGCATACACAATAAAAAATGCAGGAAGGAATATAAAAATAAATTCCAAGCTGCTGAAAACCATTTTACCACCCTTATTTCACTTTTGTTCTACATTTTCTCGCCTTTTTTAGGCTCTCTATTATTATTTTACAACGTAATTTAACTCTTGTCAATAGAGATTTTTATTTGTAGCAATTTGTAACTTTTAGAAAAATTCAAGGGATATTATCAATGATTTTGAACAGTATTTAAGAACTTGTTCTCATAGGATATTGCACGCATCTTTTCGGCAAATCTTATGAGAACAAATTCTAAAACATCACGCTGACTAAAATTCCCAGTCGTCGCAGAGCTTATTTATCGCTTCAGCCAGCTTATTCATATCGGCGTTGGCGCATCCGGATGAATTTTTAACAAGAGCTGAAAGTCTTTCCGAAGCGGACAGCAAACGAGAGTAACTTGCCGAAAAATTAGCTGTATTACGTTTTTTCTTGGGAATGGGAACAGGTTTTGCATCAACTGTGATCTCACCGGAGATCATGTCAAATTCGGCTCCGCTGAAAGGAGCATAGGCAGGAACACCCAGTTCTGATTCAAGTTTTTTTACAAGAGTGTTTGCTGAATCGTCCTCGCCGTGGTTGACAAAGAACATTTTTACTCCCTGTATAGCCTTTGCCCAAGCCATAAGACCGTTCGAGTCGGCATGACCGCTTATACCGGGAAGCTGTGTTATTTCGGCGCAGACGCTTATTGTTTCGCCAAAAAGACGAACCTTTTTCGCTCCTTCGATAAGACTTCTGCCAAGAGTGTTCCACGCCTGATATCCTACAAAGAGTATAATATTTTCGCTCTTCCAAAGATTATGTTTAAGGTGATGTTTGATTCTTCCGGCATCGCACATTCCGCTTGCCGAGATAATAACTTTTGGTCGGGAATCACTGTTTATCGCTCTTGAATCGTCGCTGGTGACAGTCCGGATAAGTCCATCGAAAGCAAGCGGATTTATGCCCGATCTTACATATGCGAGAGCCTCCTCGTCATAACAGCTTTCACGGTTATTGATGAATATATCGGTCGCCTCGTTAGCGAGAGGACTATCCACATAAACTGGAAAACCGCTGTGACCTTTCAGAAGATTCTGTTCCTTTATTTTCCTCAGAAAATAGAGCATTTCCTGAGTTCTTCCCACGGCGAACGACGGAATTATAACGCTTCCCCCACGATCAAAAGCACGCTGTAAAACTTCTGCAAGAGCGGTAACGTAATCTGTCGGTTTTTCGTGGACTCTGTTGCCGTAGGTCGATTCAATGACAGCATAATCGGCAGATTCAATAAACTGCGGATCACGGATAAGCGGCTGATCTAAGTTGCCGATATCGCCGGAAAAAACTATTTTCCGAGAAATTCCCTCTTCGCATATTTCGATGATAACGCTTGAAGAACCAAGAAGATGACCTGCGTCACGGAACGTTACATTTATGCCTGAGCATAGTTCAAATGGGACATCATAGTAATGCGGAACGAAAAGGGCGATTGCTCCGAGAGCGTCATCCATGGTATACAGCGGAATATACTCCTCCTCGCCTTTACGACGTGCTTTCCGACTGCGCCATTCGGCTTCAAATTCCTGAATATGTGCGCTGTCACGGAGCATAACGCTGCATAGGTTAGATGTAGCTTCAGTAGCATGGATCTCTCCCTTAAAACCGCCAGCAAAGAGCAGTGGGAGCAGTCCGGAATGGTCGATATGAGCGTGCGTCAAAAGAACAAAATCTATATTCGACGGAGATACCGGTATGCGTACATTTTCGTACATATCCTCTCCCTGCTGCATTCCGAAATCAACAAGAATTTTTTTGCCGCAGGCTTCAAGATAAGTACAGCATCCGGTTAATTCATGAGTTGCACCGATGAATGTTAGTTTCATAATAACCTACTAAAATAAAAAGAGTAACAAGCAATATTTTGTTTATACTATTATAACATATATCAACACATTTGTCTATGTTATTTTGTAAAATTTCACAAGTTTTTTCTTTCTTTTTCACCCGATATCAGGCTTGACATATATACCGATGCTGTGCTATAATAATAGGATAAAATGGAAAAATTATGCACGTTTGAAGGAGTTTCAAATGAACACTATAAAAGAACTTTATGCTTATCGGCAAATGATTTTCAGTCTCGTAAAAAAAGACCTGCGAGGACGCTATAAAGGCTCGGTTCTCGGCTTTTTATGGACATTTATCAATCCTCTGCTCCAGCTTGTCGTCTATACCGTGGTCTTTTCGTTCATACTTAAATCTAATATCGAGCGATATTATCTTTATCTTTTCGTTGCGCTGATACCTTGGATTTTCTTCTCATCGTCACTGACAGTCGGAGCATCCTCAGTCGTGGCACAGAAAGATTTGATAAAAAAAATCTATTTTCCGAGAATGGTCATTCCGATCTCATATGTCACAAGCTGCTTTGTCAATATGCTTCTTTGCTTCATTGTTATCTTTGCTGTAATCATATGCACGGGGGCGGGATTTAATTTTGCTGCGCTTCTGACACTTCCGATAATCATGATAGTAGAATATATCCTCGCATTGGGAATGGCTATGCTTGCATCCGCAGTTACCGTTTATTTCAGGGATTTAGAACATATCCTCGGAATTATTTCAATGATGTGGATGTATATGACTCCCATTATGTACGATAAATCTATCGTTCCGGAGCGGCTTCTGCCTGTTTTCAACCTCAATCCTATGACTCATGTTATCGAATGCTACCGAACTGTTCTTTACAACAAAGCCATGCCGGATCTGTCAACATTGCTTTTTGCCGCCTGTTTAGGAATATTTTTCCTGCTTTTCGGCAGTTTCGTTTTCAATAAACTTCAACGTCACTTTGTGGAGGAATTGTAATGCCGCAGAATGAAATCGCTATTGATGTAAATAATATTACTAAAAGCTTCAAGGTCTTTCTGGATAAAGGCTCGCAGCTTAAAGAACGTCTGCTCTTCCGAAAAAGGAGCCGCTACGAGGAGCGAAAGGTACTCCGTGGGATAAGTTTTCAGGTCAGAAAGGGCGAAGCGATAGGTCTTATCGGACATAACGGCTGCGGAAAAAGCACCACGCTCAAGCTCCTCACGAGAATCATGTATCCCGATTCAGGAACTATCACCATGAACGGCAGAGTTTCAAGCCTTATCGAACTTGGCGCAGGTTTTCACCCCGATATGAGCGGACGTGAAAATATCTATACGAACGCCGCAATTTTCGGTCTTACCAAACATGAAATAGATGCAAGACTTGATAAAATAGTCGAATTTTCGGAGCTTGAGGATTTTATAGACAATCCCGTCCGGACTTACTCATCGGGAATGTATATGCGGCTGGCTTTCTCGGTTGCTATAAATGTTGACGCAGATATTCTGCTGATAGACGAGATTCTGGCAGTTGGCGACGCTAATTTTCAGGCGAAATGTTTCAATAAACTGCGTGAAATAAAGTCTAAGGGAACAACAATCGTTATCGTTTCGCATTCTCTTGGTCAGATAGAGCAAATCTGCGACCGTTCCGTCTGGATTCATGAGGGACTTATCAAGGCTGAAGGAGATCCCAAAGAGATCGACCTTGAATATCTTGATTTTATGGGAAGAAAAATGCAGGAAAACGCTAAAAAAGAACTTTCGGCAAAGGAAAACTCTGATGAACAAGCTCCTGAAAATAATGATTCCGCAGAAACTGATGCGGACAGCTCGACTTCAAAAAACCGCTGGGGAAACGGCAAAGCGAGAATTGAAAAGATACGTTCCTATTCCTCTGACGGCAGCGAACAGAAGATTTTCCGAACCGGTGAGAGCATTCTATTCAAACTCGATTATTCGGTAAAAGAGCGTGTGGAGGACGCTGTTTTCGGTATAGGTATTTTTAATCGAGACGGAGTTCAGTGTTACGGTACGAACACGAGAATCGACCAAATAAAGCCGTTTTCACTTGAAAAAAGCGGTTCTGCCGAGATAGTTCTTGATGATGTTATGCTTCTTGCAGGCGAGTATATTCTTGATTTCGCTATTGAAAGCGGCGACGGGATTCCTGTTGATTACTACAGGGGTGCATTTGAGATTCAGATGATCTCAAATCAGGGCGATGTGGGTATAGCTCGAATAGACCATAAATGGAAGCTGAAATAAAAGTTTGGAGTGATAACTTTTGAGCAATATAATGCAATTTTTACAAAATATCAGATCGCAGAACGGATTTAAGGCAAAACTGCGGAATCGTTTGTTTGCTTCAATGATTCATGGATTTGAAGCCATTGAAGCCGACATCGGCTCGATAAATTCTCAGCAGGAAGAGATAATGAAAAGACTTGAAAACTTGCAGTCACGTTTTGATACAGTTGAAATCAAATCTTCCGATTGTGTTGGTACAGTTTCAGCTTTGAGAAGCGATCTTGAAAACATCGGAGTTAATCTCCGCAACAACAATTCCGCTATAGACAGGCTTTCTGCCGACAGTGAGTTCCTTAAATTAAAGATTTCCGGAATGGAGAAAAATCTCCGCAGCAATGCTTCGACAGTAACCTCTGCTCCTCAGATCGAACAAGCGCAGACTGTTCCGCAGAACGCTGTTAATGCTCCGCAGGAAAGCGATTACGAGAGCATAGATTACTTCGATTTCGAGAACCATTTCCGTGGTTCTATCGAGAGCATCAAAAAGGCTCAGGAATTCTATCTGCCCTATTTTAAAAATAGCAAGAAAGTTATAGATATCGGCTGCGGACGTGGAGAATTCCTCTCGCTTATGAAGGATAACGGAATCGATGCCTGCGGTGTCGATATTTATAAACCGTATGTCGATTACTGCAATATGAAGGGACTTTCCGCAGTTTGCGGCGACGGTTCGGAATTTCTTTCAAAGCAAGACGAGGTTGACGGCATTTTCGTCGGACAAGTTGTTGAGCATCTTAAAACTCACGAAATTATCAGGCTGTGCAATACCGCCTATGAGAAGCTTTCCGAGGGCGGAATTATCGTGATAGAGACTCCGAATCCGACTTCGCTTGCGATTTATACCAATGCTTTTTACATTGATCCATCGCACATTAAGCCGGTTCATCCGCTTACCATGAGGTATTACCTCGAAAAAGCAGGTTTCCGAAAAATAGACATTATTTTTACCGAAAACAGCCGCCCGCAATTTGAAATTCCGGAGCTGAAAATTTCCGGCGAAGAAGATACAGAAGAATTCAACAAGGCTATGAAAAAGGTTTCAGAGCTTCTCTACGGCAGTCAGGATTATGCTGTTATTGCCTGTAAATAGCCTTTGAAAGGACATAAAAATGGAAAACAACAACATTAATATCGAAGAAATCATGGCACAGATAAAGCGTGAGATAAAGGAGAAAAATCTCTCATCGGACATGCTCAGCTTTGAGGATGTTCCCTATAAAAAACCGGTTCAAGTAAGCCGCAACGGAAACGCTTCTCTCGGTGATGCGGACGAAGCTCTTGCTTCCATGAATGCTCACTACTACGTTCAGCCTTACAAGCCGATTGCAGGTAATCCGATTAAGGTTTTCATCAAAAAGGTTATCAGAAAGCTTACTAAATTTTATGTTGAACCTGTAGTTTTTGAGCAGAATGAATTTAATGCAAACACAGTCAGCGTTCTTAATACTCTGCGTAATACAGCCGAAAATCAGTCATCGTGCGAAACGTCTGCGCTTACTGAAAAGCTTGAAACTCTTGAACTTGCACAAAGGGAACTTCTCATCAGAATTGAAACTCTCGAAAAGGAAAATTCTTTGCTCAAAGAAGAAATTGCCGCAGGAAAGCAGGTTTCGGAATGAGGATTATCCAGATTCTTCCCACGCTCTCCTTCGGGGACGCTATCGGCAACGACACTATCGCTCTCAAGGGAGCAATTGCCGATATGGGATTCGATTCCGAGATCTATGCTGAAAACGTGGACAAACGGCTTCCGTCGGATATCGCTAAAAATATAGGAAGGCTCAAGGGGCTTAAACCGGACGATATTATCCTCTATCACAAATCGACGGGAACGGAACTTACATTTAAACTTGATGAATTCAAGTGCCGTAAGGTAATGATTTATCACAACATAACTCCGCCTGAATTTTTTGCTCCTTATAGTCCTGCGGCGGAGAGTCTTACGAAATTCGGCTACGAGGGAGTCGAATTCCTCAGAGATAAGGTTGAACTCTGTCTCGCGGACTCTTCTTATAATAAGGGTGAACTGATTCGTATGGGGTACAATTGTCCAATAGAAGTCCGTCCTATACTTATAAAGTTTGACGATTACAAACAAACTCCCGATAAAACGGTTCTCAAAAATTGCAGCGACGGTAAGACAAATCTTATTTTTGTTGGCAGAATAGCTCCGAATAAAAAGCAGGAAAATATTATCCGTGCTTTCTATTGGTATAAGCGGATTAATCCCGATTCACGTCTGATTCTCGTAGGTTCGTACACGGGCATGGAGAATTATTTTGAACGGCTTATGAAGTATACCAAGGCGCTCGGTCTTGAAGAGGACGTTGTTTTTACCGGACACATAAAATTTAGCGAAATACTGGCTTATTACCACTCCGCTCACGCTTTTGTATGTATGAGCGAGCATGAGGGATTCTGTGTTCCGCTTGCCGAGGCAATGTTTTTTGACGTTCCGATAATTGCTTACGATACGAGTGCGATTTCTGATACTCTCGGCGGAAGCGGAGTTCTTATTGATGATAACGACCCTGTTTTTGCCGCACACGTCATTGATCGTGTTATCAGCGATAATACGCTGAGAAATCATATTATTGAGGGACAGAGAAAACGTCTGGAAGAATTTTCCTACAATAAAATCAAAAATATTTTCGAGAAGCAGCTGAAAGATTTTATAAAAGATAAAAACTGTCGATAACAGCGTTGTTTTTGACTTATATAACGGTGAATTTGTTCCGCTAATCCTCTGCAATCGGTATTTCCCTTTGTTTTGGCATTCTGCCATAATTATTTCTAATACCTCTTTATGAGGTATTAGAAATAATTAATATCGGGATTCCAAAGGGGATGTACTCCCCTTTGGCAGGGGGGAGGGGGGACAGCGTCCCCTTTATAATAGGACGTCAATAAAGAAAAGGTGATAACAAAATGAAAAAAATTGGATTTGTGATTCCGTGGTATGCAGACGGTATTCCCGGCGGAGCGGAAATGGAGCTGCGTGAGGTCGCCGGTCATCTCCACAGCGCAGGG
The DNA here is from genome assembly GCA_905199285.1 of uncultured Ruminococcus sp. Taxonomy (GTDB): domain Bacteria; phylum Bacillota; class Clostridia; order Oscillospirales; family Ruminococcaceae; genus Ruminococcus. The sequence continues at coordinate 11,157 of CAJKFZ010000011.1, read as the reverse complement.
GTCCGGCTGGAAGTTCTGACGACCTGCGTAAAAGAATTCGGCTCCGACTGGAGCGTGAACTACTACAAAGAGGGCGATGATTCAACAGCTAACGGCATTACGATAAAGCGTTTCAAGGTAAAAAAAAGAGATACAGAAGCCTTTGACGCAGTTAATGCCAAGCTTATGAGAAAAGCGCCAGTTTCGCCGGAAGAGGAGGATATTTTCCTCAGCGAAATGGTAAACAGTCCCGATCTCTACAAGTATATCAGCGAGCATGGCGACGATTATTCGCTGTTTGTTTTTATTCCGTATATGTTCGGAACAACGTATAACGGAGCTAAGATTTTTCCCGAAAAATCGGTACTTATCCCCTGCTTCCACGATGAGGGCTACGCTTATATGAGTCGTTTTAAGGAGCTTTTTCCCAAAACTGCCGGAATGATATTCAATGCACGTCCCGAAGCGGAACTTGCTCAGCGGCTTTATGGATTTGAGGAAAGCGGTACTAAAACTATTGTTATGGGAATCGGTATGGACACCGATATTGTTCCGGATCCTGCGGCTTTTCGTGAAAAATTTAAAATAAATGAACGTTTTATTCTCTATGCCGGAAGAAAGGACGAGGGAAAAAATGTCCACACACTTGTAAAATATTACACAGAGTATATCAAACGTCACGAAACTGATCTCCGATTGGTTCTTATCGGAGGCGGAGAAATCGAGCTTCCCCCCACTTTGGTCAAGTCCGGAAGAATAGTTGACCTCGGTTTTGTTGACAGGCAGGATAAGTATAACGCTCAGGGCGCTGCGGAATTTCTCTGTCAGCCCTCGATGAACGAGAGTTTCTCGCTGGTAATAATGGAAAGCTGGCTTTGCGGACGTCCTGTCCTTGTACACGAAAATTGTCCGGTTACGAGAAATTTCGTCTCGGAATCTAACGGAGGTCTGTATTTCGGGAATTATTTTGAATTTGAAGGCTGCGTTGACTACATCCTGAATCACAAAAATACAGCTTGGCTCATGGGAAGCAACGGAAAAGACTACGTTAAAAAGAATTTTGATTGGGACGTTATTGTCGATAAATACAAGAAATTTTTCAATGAAATTTCAGGAGAGAACGAATAATGAAAAAAATTGCACTGGTGAATCAGCGATATGGTCTTGAAGTAAACGGCGGATCGGAGTATTATACAAGGCTCATCGCCGAACGTCTTACGGATGAATTTCAGGTTGATGTTATTACAACCAAGGCTCTGGATTATACAGATTGGAATAATTATTATACGGCTGACGAAGAGGATATCAACGGAGTTCATGTGAGAAGATTCCCTACCGAAAAATGCCGTGCCGAGGACTTCAATGAATATAACGGCGAGTACCTATCCAAAATCTCAAACGGTCATTTTTCCGAAGAAGAGGAAAAGATATGGTTTGAAAAGCAAGGACCATATTGTCCCGCTGCCATTGAATTTATCAAGGAAAACAGGGATAATTATGATGCTTTTATTTTCGTGACATACCTTTACTACCTTACTGTTACGGGGATGCCGGAAGTTGCTGAAAAGTCAGTTTTTATACCGACGGCTCACGAAGAACCGTTTATTCACTTCAAAACGTTTGAGAAAATTTTCAAACTCCCGAAAGCTTTTGTTTTCCTTACGGACGAGGAAAAAAATCTTGTTCAGAATCTTTTCAATTGCCGTGGTATACCGTGCGAGGTCATGGGTACAGGCGTGGAAATTCCCTGTAAACCGGACGAAAATGCCTTCCGAAAAAAATTCGGTGTAGAGGGCGACTATATTATCTATGTCGGCAGAATCGACGAGGGCAAGAACTGTCCGATGATGTTCAAGTATTTTATGGAATACAAGAGCCGCCGTCCGGAAAGCAGGTTAAAGCTTGTTCTCATGGGAAAACCTGTTTGCAGGATACCGAAACACGGCGATATAATTAGCCTTGGATTCGTCAGCGAGGAGGACAAATTCAGTGGTATTTCCGGTGCGAAAGCACTGGTGCTTCCCTCTAAATTCGAGAGCCTTTCAATTTCCGTCCTTGAGGCGATGACGCTCTCTGTTCCGGTTATAGTCAACGGAGTATGCGAAGTCCTGAAAGGGCACTGCGTTAAAAGCAACGGCGGTCTTTATTATATGAATTATTTTGAATTCGAGGGTATTCTCGATTACATTTTCTCCCACGATGAAGAGTACGCACTGCTTTGCAGAAATGCCGAAAATTATATCGAAAAAAATTACCGCTGGGACGTTATTATGAGAAAATTCAAGGAGGTCATCGAGCATATATGAATGAGAAAACGAAAAAAAAATTTGCCTTCCCACGCTTTCAGCCGCAGGATATTGTTACGATTTTGTTTGCTGTTCTGATTTTTTATATCAATTTCAAAATAGTCGGAAAGTGCTATAATCCGTTTGTTTACAACGATGAAATGGGTTACTGGACTCATGCTGCTGAAATGGCCGGACTCGACTGGCACGGAGTTTCCAAAACGCTTGCATGGTATTCTTTCGGCTACAGCTTTATGCTCGCTCCGCTTATGAAAATTATTTCCGACACGGTAATCCTCTATCGTGCAGCAATAATCCTGAATATCTGTATGGAGATTGTTTCGTATTTCCTTTTTGTTTATATTATAAGATATTTATTTCCAAAAATTGGAAAGCTTCCGACCAGCTTTGTTTCGGCGGCGGCAATACTTTATACTTCGTATCAGATGAACGCCGGAATCGCTTTCTCGGAAACAGCTCTGCTATTCGTGACTACAGTGATAGTCTTTACCGTTGTAAGGATAATTCAAAAGCCGACTTACGTCAATCTCGGCTGCCTTGGAATTTTATCTGCGTATCTTTTTATGATACATAACAGGACTATCGGAATCGTCGCTTCAGCCGTCCTTATCGTTGCTCTTGGATTTATATTCAAAAAAATAAACTACAAAAAGGTTGGAGTTTTTACTCTTACGCTCGTTATAGGTATAGTTTGCAACAAGCTTGTAAGAGGATATCTTGAAAGCGCTCTTTGGCCATCCGGAAAAGCCGGAGGAAACGATGCCGGAAGCGTTTTCGGAAAGCTTAAAGCTGCATTTTCTTCTGTTGACGCAATAAAGAAGCTCGTTTCGATAATGGCGGCGCAGGGATTTGCTGTTTCCGCAGCAACGATGTGTCTTGTTCTGTTCGCCCTCTGGGCGGTTATGAGAAGAATTATTGCAGCTGTCGGAAAAACAACTCTTGCCTTAAAAGAAAAGAAAAAGCTTGACTGCAATATCTTCGATGAGAGAATTTTTGTCCTTGTGTTCATTTTCTGTGCGTTTATTTCTACATGGATGATCAGCAGCGTTTTCATGTTTGATTTTCAGCGTATAGACCATGTGCTTTATACAAGATATTTTGATATTATTGTCGGAGTTCTTGTTATGATCGGAATATGTTATCTTTATGAAGCAGAAAAAATTGACTTCGGATTTATGCTTCTGATTCCGTTCATAATGAGAATAGGCGCAGGAAGAGCTTCAGTCATGATGCAGTATGTTAAAGCTCCGGTATTCAATAAAGTATGCTCTCCGGGAATATGCCGTCTGTATGAGTTCAACGGACAAAATTTCCATGCATATATAACGTGGTCGGTATCGCTTTTCTTCCTTATGGCATTCATCATGTATGCTCTGAAAAAGCACAAATTAGGGATTTTTGCGGTTTCGATCATCTGTATCTGTTGTTTCAACAAGAATACACCATCCGCTGTTGAAGCAATAACGATCAATCAGGATGCTTATGACGGCGACCGTGCAATGATAGACAGAAATAAAGAAATTTTTGAAACCGGAAACGTCTATATGACGCCTTCTGTCGGAACTTTTGCTTCGTTCCTCCAATATGAACTGAACGATGTTCGTGTTGACTTCGTTTACGATCTTGAAGAACTGAACGAAAATTCCTATGTTTTTGCAAATAAAAGCGATATTGTAAGCTTTCTTGACTACAACATCGTTGATAATTCCGACAAGCATATCATTGTTTCTGCCGTTGCTGATGAAGAGAATTCGGGCAATCTGCCGCTTTCATACATGAATACATTCGATTACAGCTATTATATTGCCGATGAGGATAGCATTGAAAGCAATCCTGCGAATAATTATGTCTGCTACGGACCGTATCTCAATCTCGACATCGGAGAGTACACGTTCTCTCTTGACATGGATTTCGACAAGATCAGCGGCGAAAATATAGGATTTGCAGAAATAAGAAGCAGTTCTGTCAACACGGTTTACGACCATATCGAGATCACTGATGATATGATATCAAAAGACGGAAGTCTTGATATAGATCTTAACGCAAATGTCGGAGTTTCTATTTCCGATATGGAAATAGTGGTTTTTCTTTATGAACCGACTGAAATTTCCATGCAGCTTAATTCGATTCAAGTTGATACAAAGGAGTAATTTTTATGAAGCTTATTATTCAGATACCCTGTTATAACGAGGAGGAAACGCTGGAGCTTGCCTATAATGACCTGCCCAGACATATCGACGGAATAGATACGATAGAATATCTTATAATCAACGACGGAAGCAAGGATAATACCGTTGCAAAAGCTAAAGAGCTTGGTTTCCACCATATCGTTTCGTTTAAGCAGAATAAGGGACTTGCCAAAGGCTTTATGGCTGGAATCGACGCTTGTCTGCACCTTGGAGCAGATATCATCGTCAATACCGACGCTGATAATCAGTACTGCGGTGAAGATATTGAAAAGATAGTGCGTCCTATTCTTGATGAAAAGGCGGATATCGTTATCGGTGAACGTCCCATTGACCAGACAGAGCACTTTTCTTGGAAGAAGAAAAAATTCCAGCATCTCGGAAGCTGGGTAGTACGAGCTGCCTCCGGAACTGATATTCCCGACGCTCCCAGCGGATTCCGTGCATATTCGAGAGAAGCTGCGCTCCGTCTGAACGTTGTGAACGAATATACTTACACTCTTGAAACCATAATTCAGGCTGGAAATAATAAGATAGCCATGACATCCGTTCCGATAAGAACGAATCCGGAAACACGTCCTTCCAGACTTTTTTCCAGTATGTGGCGCTATATGAAGCGTTCTTCAACTGTTATAACACGCTCCTTTGTTATGTATAAGCCGCTGAAATTCTTCATGACCATCGGTATGATACTGCTTCTTCTCGGAGCTGTTCTCGGGGTAAGATTCCTCATTCTGCTGGGAATGGGCGAGGGCAGCGGTCATATCCAATCGCTTATTTTAACGGCTATCCTCATTATGATGGGATTCCAGACCGTGACTATCGGTCTGCTTGGAGATACTATAGCCGCAAACAGAAAGCTTCTTGAGGATGTTCAGTATCGTGTGAGAAAAATGGAATGCGGAGAAAAGAGAGAGAATGAAGAAAAATAACAAAAAAAGAATCGTTATGATAGGCCCTGTATATCCTTTTAAAGGCGGTATTTCGCACTATACAGGCGCTATGGCGAAAAATCTTACAAAGGATTTCGAGGTTTTTACCGTTTCATATAAAATGCAGTATCCGAAGCTCCTCTTTAAAAGCGAGCAGAGAGATTTCGACAACGATACGTTTAAAGTTCACGATACGAAATACCTCGTCAATACGGCAAATCCCTTTAACTGGATAAATTCTGCAAGAAAGATAAAAAAGCTCAAACCCGATTATATCATCATGCAGTGGTGGCATCCATATTTTTCACCGTGTTACACCGGTTTGTCAATGCTTACAAGAAAAATACCGAAGATTTTCGTCTGTCATAACGTTTTCCCCCACGAACGTTTTCCGCTGGACAGATTTCTCACCAGAACCGTTTTGAGAAAGGGCAAAGCTTATATAACTCATTCTGCTATGGACGCAGAAGATCTGAAGGAAATCGTAGCAGTTCCAAACTATGAAACGACGGTACTTCCGGTTCATAATTCCTTTAAGATGAAAAACCTCACAAAACCTCAGGCGAGACTTGCTGCGAACGTTGCCGAAGATAAAAAAATCCTGCTGTTTTTCGGCTTCGTCAGGGACTATAAAGGGCTTCGTCATATTATAAACGCAATGCCGGAGATAGTTAAATACGACAGCAATATCCGTCTTATGATAGTGGGAGAATTCCGAAGCGACAAAGAACACTATCTTGAACAGATAAAAAATCTGGGCATCGGAGATAATATAGATATTGTTGACGGCTATATCCCCGACAGCGGAATCGAGAAATATTTCGCCGCATCTGACTTAATAGTCCTGCCCTATGAATCGGCAACTCAGAGCGGTATAGTCCAGATAGCATACGGCTTTGAAAAGCCCGTTATTGCGACCAATGTGGGCGGTCTGCCGGAGGTTATCGCCGACGGAAAAACCGGATATATAGTCGAGCCGAAAAATCCGAAGGCTCTCGCTGAAGCCGTTATCCGCTTCTTTGACGAAAATAAATCAGAAGAATTTACCGAAAATGTCCGCAAAGAAGCTTACCGCTATTCGTGGGACAGAATGAACGAGGTAGTTGTCAGACTTACGGAGAAAATTGATAATGAAAAGTAAACCTAATTTAAAGAAACTCCTGAAGCTTGCCGGAAATCTTATCGTTATAGCTGCGCTTGCGTTCGTGGTAAAAAAAATAATGGGAATGGACGTTAAGCTCTCGGATTTCAAGTCGGGAGCCGTAATGAGTTCATTTGCTATAAGTCTTGTTGTTCAGGCAGCTCTTATCGTTATAGCGAGCTTTCCGTGGCTTGTGTTCACTCAGTCGCTTTCGGGAAGAAAAATTCCCTATTCCGCGGCAATGCCCGTGTATACTAAGTCCAATATCTTCAAATACATCCCGGGAAATGTTTTTCAGTATGTCGGAAGAAATCAGCTTGCGCTCGATATGAGCATAAGTCACGTTGACGTTGCCTGCGCTACTATCCTTGACGTCCTTTTCTGCGTATTCTGGACCGGAGTTATTTCCGTTATTCTTCTTGGCGGAAAAATTGCTGAACTTCTTGGTAAATACGGCAAAAATATTCTCATAATCGGAGCAGCAGGAATCGTTCTGGTTATTGCTCTGATAATATTTATCAGACTGAAATTTAGAGATAAGCTGAAAGAGTATCTTTCACGCTATTCCAAAGCCTTTGAGAAAGAAAATCGTGCAAAGCTTTTTCAGGGAATTTTCTATTATCTTGTTCATAATGCAGTTTCGGCAGCAATGTATTTTGTCTGCCTGCGGCTTATTATAGGCAGCTCAGCATCGTTTCGTGAGCTTGCCGCTCTGACTGGAGCGTTTATGTTTGCATGGATAATCGGATTTGTAACTCCCGGCGCTCCAGGGGGAATCGGTATCCGTGAGGGAGTTATGCTGTTTGTCTGCGGAAACGAGTTTCAGGATAGAGTAATTTTGTTTGTACTTGTGATGAGAATAGCTTCCATTCTTGCCGATGTTGCGGCATTTATCGTTGGACGAATATATAATAAATCAAAAAATAATCGCTGAATTAGAGCGTGTTCACATAAAAATGTAATGCACGTCTTTTCGGCAAATTTTGACGACTACTGCGTTGAAAAAGTTCACCATACGACAAGTATGCTTTCACTTTTTCGCCTTGTATTCGCCAAAATTATGCTCGAAAATCCGCACATTCATTTTATGTGAACACGCTCTAAAAATGACGAACCGTAATTGGTTCGTCATTTTTTTGTATACAAACGGAAATTTATTTTCTTGCATTAGCAAGCATAAGTTTGATACGATTCTCCTGATTAACTCTCGTTGCTCCGGGATCGTAATCAATTGCGACAATATTTGCATTCGGATTATCTGCCTTGATAGCTCTCGACATTCCCTTTGCAACAATGTGATTAGGGAGACATCCGAATGGCTGTGTGCAGATGATATTCTCCACTCCCGATTTCGCCAGAGCTGCCATTTCAGCAGGAATAAGCCATCCCTCGCCCATCACAACGCCTTGATTGATATACTTATCGGCAAGGCTGCGCAGGTGTTCAAAATCGTGAAGCGGCTCAAAATCGCCCTGTTCCTCCATGGCTTTGATAAGCTCTTTCTGCTTGGCATAAATCAGCTTATATCCCAATTTAAAGAGCCTTGAAGACTTGGTCTGGTGGTCGTAGATCTTCGCATCGTTAAAAGTTCCGGCAGCACAATACATAACAAATTCAAGAAGCGACGGCACGACAGGTTCGCATCCCTCTGAAATCAGGAAGTCCTCAAGATGATTATTTGCAAGCGGACTGTACTTAACGTATATTTCTCCGACTATTCCGACTCTGATTTTTTTCTCTCCTGTAAGAGGAATTGCTCCGAAATCATTGAGAATATCACGGTAAACTCTCTTCGTTTTCAGATAAAGAGTGCTTCCCTTTTTGAAGATATTGCCGAGTCTGTTCTGCCATTTGTCAAGAACCTTCTTTGATTCGCCCTTATTCACCTCATACGCTCTGCACTTGTTATAGCAAGTCATCAGCAGATCTCCGTAAAGTACGGCATACAGCAGTTTCAGGAACATTTTCGGAGTAATTTTAAATGCGCTGTCCTTTTCAAGTCCGCTGAAATTCAGCGATACAACAGGTACCTGAGGATAGTTCTTGTCAACAGCCTTGCGGAGCAGATGAATGTAATTCGACGCACGGCAGCCTCCTCCGGTCTGAGTAATAAGCAGAGCTGTTTTGTCCGGATCATATTTTCCGCTGTTCAGAGCGTCCATGAACTGTCCGATAACGAGCAGAGCCGGATAACAGGCATCGTTGTGAACATTTTTCAGTCCCTCGTCAACAACCGCACGAGAATCATTTTGCAGAAGCTCCATTTTATATCCCTCTGCCTCAAAAATAGATATAAGAAGCTTAAAATGAATCGGCAGCATATCGGGTACGAGAATAGTATGAGTTTTTATCATATCCTCGGTAAATTTTGCATATTCCGGCATAAAGCACCTCCAAATTATTTCTGCTCCATGGCGGCGACAAGGCTTCGCAGACGTATCCTTGCTGCGCCAAGATTGTTGATTTCGTCTATTTTAAGCTGAGTATAAAGCTTTCCGCCGCTCTCTAGAATATTGCGGACTTCATCACTCGTAACTGCGTCGATTCCGCATCCGAACGAAACAAGCTGAATGAGCTGCATATCGGGCTGAGTTGTAACGTACTTCGCCGCACGGTAAAGCCTTGAATGATATGTCCACTGATTAAGTACCCCAAGCTTAGGAGTTTTCGCAAGCATAGCAACGCTGTCCTCGGTAACAACAGCCATTCCAAGGCTTGTTATAAGCTTGTGGATTCCGTGGTTGATCTCCTTGTCAATGTGGTAAGGACGACCGGCAAGAACGATTATCTTGCGGTTTTCACGGCGAGCCTGTTCGATTATTTCCCTTGCTTTTGCAGCAACGTTTATGTGGTAACGCTCCAGCGCCTCGTAAGCGGCATCAACTGCGGCCGGAATACGTCCCTTGATATTATACTTTTTAAGAACCTTCGCAAGAACCTTTTCGACGTTTTTTCTTATGTTCAAATCCATATACGGATGAATGAAATTATCATTATTCAATCTTGGATTATTGGCAAGCAGAAGTTCGGGATAATAGGCAACAACCGGACAGTTGAAATGATTGTCGCTTCCGCCCTCGTCAAGATTATAGCTCATGCAGGGGTAAAAAATGAAGTCCACACCCTTGTCGAGCAGATTCTCTACATGACCGTGAGCAAGTTTTGCCGGATAGCAGACAGTATCGGAAGGGATCGTATGCTGTCCGAGATAATACATAGCACGGGAACTCTCTTCGGAAATAATCGTCCGGAAACCGAGAGTTGTAAAAAGCATATGCCAGAATGGGAGCTGTTCGTAGAATCCGAGGGTAAATGGCAAACCGACCGTTCCCCTGTATTTTTTAGGCTGATGAGTTTTAACGGTATTGATTATGCTGTCGTATTTATACTCGTAAAGGTTGGGAATTTTATTCTTTGAAGCCATTCCGCCGCCCTTTTCACAACGGTTTCCGGAAATAAATTTCCGTCCCTTGCCGAAACTGATAATGTTGAGCTGACAATGTGCCGTACAGCCTCCGCATTGAGCAGAACGTGAAGTGTAAGCGAATCCGGCAAGCTCTTCTTCGGAAATAATTGTGGAACGCTCTCCGGCTTGTTCCTTAGCGTAAAGTGCGCAGCCGAACGCTCCCATAAGACCGGAAATAGCCGGACGGATAACGTTTCTTCCCAGTTCTTTCTCGAACGAACGCAGTACAGCGTCGTTGAGGAAAGTTCCTCCCTGAACAACGATATTCTCTCCAAGCTCGTCCGGAGATTTCGCACGGATAACCTTATAAATAGCGTTTTTGATAATCGACGAGGAGAGTCCGGCGGAAATATCTTCAACAGTTGCGCCGTCCTTCTGAGCCTGTTTTACAGAGCTATTCATGAAAACGGTACAGCGTGAACCAAGGTCAACAGGATGCTCTGCAAAAAGACCAAGCTGGGAAAACTCGGCAATATCGTATCCAAGAGCCATAGCAAATGTCTGAATGAACGAACCGCAGCCCGAAGAACAGGCTTCATTGAGCATAATGCTGTCGATGCTTTTGTTTTTGATTTTAAAGCACTTTATATCCTGACCGCCGATATCAATAATAAAGTCAACGTCCGGACAGAAATGCGCCGCCGCCTTAAAATGAGCAACAGTTTCAACAATGCCGTGGTCAATGGAAAGTCCGGATTTTATCAGATCCTCTCCGTATCCTGTAACAGCAGAGCCTTTTATAGTTATTCCGTCATTCATTTCGGAATAGATGCGTTTAAGCTGGTCGGCAATTTTATCAAGAGGCTGTCCCTGATTAGAGGAATAATGGTGATAAAGAATACGTCCATCGTCTGTGATAAGAACAAGCTTTGTCGTGGTCGAACCGGCGTCGATTCCAAGATAAGCATCGCCCTTATATGTACGGATATCAGCGTAGCCGAGGTCGAATTTCTTGTGACGGTCGATAAACTCGTCGTATTCCGCATGAGAACGGAAAAGCGGCTCACCTGTAATAATATTGTCGGAAGCCTTAGCTCTTGTGACTTTTTCTATTACAGCGTCGATTCCAAAACTGTCCTCAGCTTCGGAAGCATATAACGAACAGCCGTAAGCCACGAAAACCGGAGCTTCATCCGGGAACACAGCA
>CAJKFZ010000010.1 GCA_905199285.1 uncultured Ruminococcus sp. | reverse complement strand
GTCCCCCTGCCCCCTGCCAAAGGGATATCATCCCTTTGGAAACCCACAATTAAATTATTACAAATCCCCCGTAAAGAGGTATTTGTAATAATTTAGGAAGAATATCCAGACGGAAATAACTCCGTTCAGCAAGGAATCAAAGAAACAAAGTCCGCTTGATAAATGTAATGAGAAGCAAATGATGTTGCCTCGAATAAAAAAGCTGCCGCAATATGCGGCAGCAATTATACTTTATTAAGCAGCAGACTCACTGAAAGGGAGCGAGTCAATCATCTCAAGTTTCAGCATCTGAATAGCAAGAGCGTCCTCGTTTGTTACGCCGTCACCAACATTAGCGCAGTCGGCATTCAGCAAACCTTCTTCAGTAATGTGAGTAGGATCTGTGCCTTCAAGACCGTACTTGTCAGGGTTAGAAAGCGACTGCATGATAAGAACAGCGTCGGACATATCTATCTTTCCATCGCAGTTTGAATCGCCGTATACGATACTTGGTACGCCTGTACCTAAGAACTCATATTTAACCATTTCAGCATCAGCATCGTCGCACCACCAGATCTGAGCTTCAGCAGATGTAACGCTGTCCGGGATATCGCTTCTTGGGATAATTACACCGAACTTTCCGTCATTTTCAATAACGCCTTCCCACTCAATATTAGTCCATTCTTCGCCCATATAACCTACACAGCCGTTGATAACAGAACCGGCTTTTCCCTCAAAATAGAGTACAAGCATCTGAGTTCTGTTAGAGCCTGTGAGGTCGATCTTATACTTCTTTGTATTGTCAACCGGAGGAGTGATAACTTCTGCTCCGCCGATGATCGAGATCATTTCGATAGTTGTTTTGCCGTTTGTTCTTGCGAAAAGATGTGCGATCTCTGAAACATCGCCGCTCCATGCCGCCTTTATTGTATCAGATGAATAATAAGCTATGCCGTTCTTTTCGTCAACGTCATAAGCCTGAATCTCGGTCCAGTTGTCCCAACCGCCGTCAACTACTGCAACGATAGGAGCGTCACCTGTGAACTTGATAGCAACGTCTCCGCCCTCAAGTTCTTTCCAGGTTGCATTCAGTCCTTCTGTACAATTGCCGCTGGGAGTATTAGCCGCATCGATAGTAACCGTTTTGTTGAGAATTATATTACCCTTTGTGATATCCTCATGGTTATACTGTTTGCCGTATTTCTGGCTGCCCCACTTGATAGAATCGTCGGCGAGAACTTCCATCATCTTGTCAACAACAAGACCGGAATCCTCATACCATTCAAGAGTTTTTCTGTTGAGATAATCGTGAGCTTCCGACTGATCGGTATTTCCTCTTGCATCGTTATCCCAGAGTACGCACGGAATACCGTAGCCTTTCATAAGAGAAATATATTTCTCAGCCCATTCGCAGCGAGCTTCTGTATTGTTGAAGTTTGATGCGCTGAATTCACCGAGAACGACCGGAATATCCTTTTCGATAAACTGCTTGCGGATACCGTTGAGAATAGTTTCGAGTTCTGTTGCATAAGCTTCTGAGAATGTGCTGTGGTCTGCTACAGTTTTATCCATTGTGAATCCATATGGAGAATATGCGTGGATAGATACAGCAACATAGTCGTCATCAGGAACAACAAGAGTCGACATCATGCTTGAATCGCTTGACGCACAGTAAGGCGGACACATGAGAAGTCTTGTATCCTTGTAAGGAGACTCAACGCTTCTTACAGTATCAACAAAGTCCTGATTGAGCTTGTTGATAGTGTCAACTTCATCCTGCTTAGGACCCCACCATTCGTGGTCTGTACCAACAGCACGAGGTTCGTTCATTCCCTCAAAGATGAGGTGCTGGTCATAATCCTTGAATTCCTCTGCGATCTGCTTCCAGATAGCCTTGAGTTTCGGAGACATTTCGTCGTATGCAGTACCGATATCGGCTCTGTTTATCCATTCCTCGTGATGAAGATTAAGGATAACGTACATATCGTTTTTGTAAGCATAGTCAACTACCTCATGAACACGAGCCATCCATGCAGGATCAATATTGTTATTTCCGTCAAGGTGATTATACCATGTTGTGGGAAGGCGAACGGTATTGAAACCCTTAGCCTTTACAGCATCCATCATTTCCTGAGTAGCCTTAGGATTGCCCCAGGATGTTTCGCTGTCAAGACCTGAACCGCCGGTAGCATCGAGCGAGTTACCGTAGTTCCAGCCTATCTTCATATCCTCAGTGATTTCAAAAGCAGTCATTACATCAGCCGCCTCAGTCTCAACAGGACTGAAAGGAACTAACTTAACTGCTGAAAACATACAAAGCGCAGCAACGGAAAAGCTGACTATGCGCTTTACATTTTTCTTGTTTTCAGACATAATAAAATCCTCCCAAATTTTATTTGTAATTTTTATATTTTCTTCGGAAATCCAGTGCAGTAAATTTCCGCTAAAATATTCAAACTTATTTTATCATATTAGTAAAAAAAAGTCAATAGAATTTGTACATAATAAACATAGTGTATATGTACATTTTAAAGCGATTATTTTAGTGATCTTGCATAAATATATTTGTTCACATGAAAAATAACTTGTTTTGATTATATCATTTCAGCGTATAAGTTTCTATCACAAATCAACGAAAAAATTGTATAAATCTATTTTCATGCGTAAAACAATCTAAAATGATAAAAATCGGTATATTTCCGAAATATTGACAAGGCTTTAAGATTATCGTATAATTAAATAGTGATTTTTTTAACGCAACTCGGAGAGACTATAATATGAAAAACTTTTTTAAATCAATGGCTGTATTCGTAAAAGCGCTTCCGCATTTTCTGCTGTTTGAATTCCTGTATAAGCTTATTCTCGCAGCCGCCGGAGCGCCTCTTCTTGCGCTTATTCTGAGGCTTACGATGAAGGCTTCGGGAATAACCTATCTTTCGGACGAAAGCATGATGGTTTACCTGAAAAATCCCATAACGCTGCTATTCATTGTCATACTGCTTTTCTGTGCGGGATTTTTTGCGTTTGTCGAGCTTTCTGCGCTTGCCGCCTGCTTCACCTGCTACAGCAGACACGAAAAAATAACGGTCGGCGGAATGCTCCTCACCGGTTTCAAAAGCTTCCGCAAAGCGTTCAGAGGACTTGGCATACTTCGTTTTATGCTTTTCATGCTTTGTATGCCGCTTGCGCATTTCACACTGTCCTCCGGTATGTTTTTAGCTCCGCTTCTTCCTATTTTAAGGAAAGTTTTCGTCAATATCAATGGCAGGCTTGCTGTTATATGCTACGTTCTGATACAGTTTCTTTTTATTTTTATCATAGTCGGAAGAAGCTACAGCCTGCATTATCTTGTACTTACAAGAAAAAAATTCTCTGAATGCGTTAAAAAAAGCTTTGAAAAAATACATAAAAAAAGACTAAGAATGGCGTTTTCATTCTTCCTTTGGACATTTTTTATCCTTGGAGTAACTGTTGCGGCAACATTCGGCATAAGCTTTCTTGTAGTTCTTTTAATCAAAGGTTTTTCACGTCCGGAACAGGCTTTCAGAGGCGCTTTGAGCGTACTTGATTATACTATGAAAATATTTACGGCTGTTTCGGCATTTTTCTCTGCTCCGGCAATTATGTGCTGGCTTACCGGAAGATTTCTCGGAGATCTTGAGGACGGCGAGAAAATAACTATCCCTGACAGACGCAGAAAAAAGATGCAGCCTGTTCCCAAAGCCGCTCTTATCATAAGCCTTGCCGTCGCCGGAATTTTTATAAACTTATTTTACATAAGAGGCGTTTACAAGGGCAATATCAAACTTAACGTTCCCCTGCACGGAATTCAGGTAAGCGCACACCGTGGATTCTCTTATATTGCTCCGGAAAATACTATCTACGCTTTTCAGGCAGCTATAGACAGCAATGCGGATTATATCGAACTTGACGTTCAGCTTACCGCCGATAAACAGCTTGTCGTTTTCCATGACAAAACTCTCAGCCGTACAACGAACGGTTCAGGCAAAATTTCTGATTATACATACGAAGAGCTTCAGCAGCTTTCCGCCGGAAAATGGTTCAGAAGCGAATTTGAGGACGCTAAAATAATGCTTCTTTCCGATGTTCTTGAGTTTGTCGGACATAAAGCCCTGCTTAACATTGAAATAAAAAATATCGGAAATGTAAACGAAACCGTTGAAAAAACCTTGGAGCTTGTTAAGGAATACGGTCTTACTTCTTCATGCTATATAACTTCGTTTTCATACAAGGCTCTGAAAAAGGTAAAAGAGATCGAACCGAAAATAAAAACGGCTCTTATCGCCAATATAGCGACATCCACCGCCTATTCGCAGCTTCCCGACATAGACGCTGTGAGCATGAATTATATTTTCGTGAATAAAAGCGTGGTCAATACTGCCCATCAGAACGGCAAACTTATTTTTGTCTGGACTGTTGACAATGAATCTGACATCCGTAAGATGATTTCCCTCGGAGTTGACAACATAATCACCAATCGGCCGGACAGAGCCATTGAAATCGTTGATTCCAATAAAGTCGGCGACGTTATACTTTATATTCTTGATTTTATTTTCAGCAGCTAAGCGAATAAACTCCCGCATAACGTGCAAAATATAAAAGAGAATATTTATCGCACTGCAAGGGGACGCTGTCCCCCTTTTCCCCTGTCAAAGGGATATTATCCCTTTGGAATCCCGCCCTATGAGAGATTACTCCTTTAAAAGAACGGTGAATCATAGCCTCTTAAAAAAGCTGCTGCGATAAATTTAATGTTTTATATTGACAAATTTTCCTTAATTAGGTATAATAATTATAAATATTTATCAGTGAGGATTTTTTAATGGCTAACGGAAAACGTTTTATGAAAATGATTTTGCTAATGACTCTTCTTATGGGTATGTTTTCGCTCTCTATCATGCTTTTTTCAAAGGCAAGAGAGGATAATAATACTTACATAGTTATCAATCCGAATACTATGGAGCTCGTTCAGCTTGAAAAACCGCAGGAAGGCGATCCGATCGCCGTTATAAATACTACTCTCGGAGAAGTAAGGATCCGGCTTTATCCCGAATATTCGCCGGATGCAGTTAAGAACTTTACGGAGCTTGCCGAGAAAGGCTATTATGATAATACCTATATTTTTGACGCTCAGGACGGCGCATATTCAGGCTGCGGCTCGGCAGAAAAAAACGGCAGCACTGGAAAAGATTCCAACGAACGTGTAAAAAGAGAGCTTAATCAGGATCTCTGGCCTTTCCGAGGCGCAGTCTGTATGCTCAATACCGAATATGAAAGAAGCTTTAAGGAAAAAATCTTCGGCGGCGGCACTTATTACTGCGGAAGCCGTTTTCTTCTCATAAATTCTATCCGGTTCACGGACGAAGTCGCTTCAGAACTCCGAGAAGCTTCAACCAGTGAAACGCTTGCAGAAGCTTTTATCGAAAAGGGCGGTCTTCCGAATCTTTCACAGCAAATGACCATTATCGGTCAGACTTACGAGGGATTTGATGTTGTAGACGCTCTTGCTTCACTTGAATCCGAAAAAACCGGAAGCTATAAAACTCCGAAAGAAGATGTGATGATAAATTCGATAACTATCGGAACTTACTCATCATCAGAAGAAGAAAAATAATCCGCACATTTTTATGTATTGCCATAAATCTATGTGTTTTCATAAACAGGTTTAACCAATTATTACAAATTTTAGCGGAAACTATTTACAAAATTGATTTTTTGTAGTATAATAAATAGGTTATAAGGAATTAACTGAAATTTCACATATATAATTAAGGAGTGAAGCTTATGTTCAAAAGAGCTTTAATAGCTGTTTTTTGCAGCGTTATCGCTGCTTCTATGTTTACATCATGCGGAAAGGAAATCAAAGACAGCAAATCGGACAATAATGTTTCTGGCACTACTGCTGCCGGAAACGACGACGACCAGAGCGGAGTTCAGGATCCCAACTCGCCGTACAATGCTCTCGGCGAAATAAATATTTCAAGATTTTCCGACAGAAAAGCTCCGGATATCGATCTTGAAAATTCGGCAGTCAAGAATTTTACAACTCCCGAAAAAGGCGAAAAAATCGTTATAATGAAGTTCAAGGATTACGAGGGCGAGGTTAAAATAAGACTCTTCCCCGAATATGCAGAACTTGGTGTTGAAAACTTCGTTGGACTTGCTGAAAAAGGCTATTACGACGGTCTTACTTTCCACAGAATCGTTAAAGATTTTATGATTCAGGGCGGCGACCCTAACGGAACAGGCACCGGCGGAGAGTCGATCTGGGGCGATAAATTCGACGGCGGAACAAATGAAAATGTTATCCACGCTGCCGGAACTCTCGCTTACGCAAACAGCGGATCAACTGCAACAAACGGAAGCCAGTTCTATATCGTAACGGGCACAACTTTCCCGGAAGAACAATTTCCCGAAAATTATCCTGCCGACGCAAAGGAAGTTTATAAATCTGTCGGCGGTTCTCCGTGGCTTGACGGCGGATATACGGTCTTCGGTCAGGTTTACGACGGTCTTGATATAATCTTCTCGGTTCAGGATACAGAAACCTATCAGGCAAACGCTTTTTCAAACGAAGTAAGCACTCCAGTTAAGCCTGTGGAGATCGAATACGTTAAAGTCGGCGAATACAACGGCGAAGAACTTAAATGGTTTATCTCGGATTATAATTAAATAGATCGGATTTTCTGACGCTGTGTCCGGCATATATCCACAGCGTTTCGTTGGTACTGATTCTGATACAGAACAAAAGAAAAAGTTCAGGAGCATAGAAAAATATCCTGATAATTAAGGAGAGAATTTATTTGGATAAGTTTGTTGTTAAAGGCGGCAGACGCCTTACCGGAAAAGTTACGATAAGCGGCGCAAAAAATGCGGCTGTTGCTATTCTTCCGGCTGTAATTCTATCAGACGAACCATGTATAATTGAAAACGTTCCCTCGATAAGCGATGTGAATATAAGTCTTCGTATTCTTCAGGAAATGGGAGCCGTTGTTGAAAATATCGGCAAGGACGTTTATAAAATAGACCCGACCGGCATCAGTAAATTCTGCGTCCCCTATGAAACTGCAAGAAAAATGCGTGCTTCATATTATTTTCTCGGCGCTCTGCTTGGAAAATTCAATAAGGCAAGAGTTTCAATGCCCGGCGGATGTCCTCTCGGCGACCGTCCTATCGACCAGCATCTTAAAGCGTTTTCCGCTCTCGGAGCAAAGTATACTCTTAGTCAGGGAATGATAGACCTCAATGCGGAAAAACTCTGCGGAAGCCAGATATTCTTTGATGTCGTTACAGTCGGAGCAACTATGAACGCTATGCTCGCCGCTGTTAAAGCCGAGGGTCTTACAGTTATCGAGAATGCCGCAAAAGAACCGCATATCGTCGATCTCGCAAACTTCCTCAACTCTATGGGAGCTAATATAATGGGCGCCGGTACTGACGTTATCAAGATCAGAGGCGTTGAAAGACTGCACGGCACTAATTATTCCGTTATCCCCGATCAGATCGAAGCTGGAACATTTATGATTGCTGCTGCGGCTACCAAGGGAGACGTTATTATTGATAATGTTATACCTAAACACCTTGAATCCATAACAAAAAAACTCGAAAAAATCGGCGTGAATATAGAACAGTACGATGACAGCATAAGAGTATGGGTTGACGGTCCGCTCGTTAAAGCAAACGTTAAAACAACTCCTCATCCCGGTTTCCCCACCGATATGCAGCCGCAGATAGCTACTCTGCTCACTCTTGCCGAGGGTACAAGCATAGTCACAGAAGGCGTCTGGGAACAGCGTTTCCGCTATGTTGACGAGCTTAGAAGAATGGGTGCTGATATTACGGTAAACGGTAAGGTTGCTCTTATAGAAGGCACAGGCAGTCTTATGGGAGCTCCTGTGAAAGCCTGCGATCTCAGAGCCGGCGCTGCTTTGATAATTGCCGGTCTTGCCGCAAACGGAATCACGGAAATAGAGGATATTTTCCATATCGAAAGAGGCTATGACTGTATGGAGGGCAAGCTTCGTTCTCTCGGAGCTGATATCGAAAAGATAAGCGTTCCTGATAAAGAAGAAAAAAATTCCGAAACCAAAGCCGCTGTATGAGTTAGTAAAATAAGTACGCAGAGAACTGCGTACTTTTTTGTATCAGTTTTCAGATATATTTGCAGCATCATACGATATACTTTCGGTATAATTAATGAATGCCATAAAAATTCATTATGATTTGTTCAATTTAAACAAAAAATTACTTTATTCGTTGTCAGACTGAAATTTCCAACAAAATATTCTTGACATAATATTATGTTTATGCTAAAATAATTAAAAGAGTACATATATTTTGCAAATTCAGAAACCTAACATAATGTTTAATGCGATATCATGGCTGTTTACTGCTATATCTATTAATGCAAAACAAAGAATTTCCGTGATTCACTCGATAATTACAAAGAAACTGACGGTTTTTAACGGACAGGCATACTTTTTTAGGGAGAAAGAAGTAATAAAGTGTCTTTTTGCATTCTATGAGGTTTCCGCTATTAGTTTTACAAATAGTAAATATTGAGAGGTAAATATGAGGAATTATTTTAGTTGCTGCTTAAAAAGCAAAACTATGTTTATGGGCTGTTTCGGTTTTAAGGAAATTATTTCCGGTTTTTACAGCCTTTAAGGAGGGGAAAATAATGCTGCAAGCTATCACATCAAGGATCAAGGATAAACGGTTATCGGAAGAGGATGTCACAAATAATGTGCTAAAATCTCTTGAAATCGGAGACGATTCTCAATTAAATTCCGAAACCAAATCCTCAAAAGGCGTAACAGATTACCCGATTTTGGAATTTGATGAAAATGCACTTCAGCTCTTGCATGAGGGTGTCTCAAATACCCTGAAGTACAGCAAGGTAGTGCCGGCTAAAGGTCGGTTATATGAAGCCGTAAAACGCTTGTTTGACATTGTTGCGTCTGCGTGTGCATTGGCATTGCTGGTCATTCCGATCGGTATAGTTGCTTTGGCTATTTATATTGACGATAAAGGAAATCCGTTTTTTTCACAGGTTCGTCTGACTAAAAACGGCAAACCTTTTAAAATGTACAAGCTGCGTTCAATGTGTATGGATGCCGAAACTCGTTTTTCTGAAGTTCAGAAGCAAAACAAATGCGATGGACTGGCATTTAAAAGTGACAATGATCCACGTATTACTAAAATAGGACATTTTATACGTAAAACTTCAATAGACGAGCTTCCCCAGCTTTGGAACGTTCTGAAAGGCGATATGTCGATCATCGGACCTCGTCCGCCTCTGCCTCGTGAAGTTGTATTATATACACCGAAGCAGATGGATCGTCTGCTTGTAAAGGGAGGTCTCTCATGCATTTGTCAGACCGAGGGCAGAAGCGATGTTGAGTTCGATAAATGGGTCGAGGGCGATGTCCGCTACATAAAAACACGAAGTGCAGCGCTTGACCTCAAGCTTATGTTCAAAACAGTATACGCCGTTATTCGACGCAAGGGAGCAAAATAAAATTACGGCGGACAGTTATAAAAATATATGGAGACAGGGAACTTCTCCCGATAAATTGATATGAATGGAAAACTAATAGTAATAGAAGGTCTTGACGGGAGCGGAAAGGCTACGCAGGCACAAAAATTGTTTGAAAAACTGAAAGAGCAAGGAAAGCAAATCATCAAAGTCTCTTTTCCCGATTATAACAGCAATTCGTCCGCACTTGTGAAAATGTATCTGAACGGCGAATTTGGTTCTGACCCGAATCAGATAAATCCATATGCAGCTTCAAGCTTCTACGCAATAGACCGTTTTGCAAGCTATACAAAAAACTGGAAAAATTTTTATCTGGACGGCGGAACAGTAATTGCTGACAGATACACAACATCTAACGCTATTCATCAATGTGCAAAACTACCGAAAGAACAGTGGAAGGATTTTATTAACTGGCTGTTTCATTATGAATACGAATTGCTTGGCGTTCCGAAACCTTACCGCACCTTATATCTGCGTGTAGACCCTGAGGTCAGCCAAAAGCTCATGACAAAGCGTTATCAGGGCGACGATAAAAGAAAAGACATCCACGAATCCGATCTGGAATATCTCAGACGCTCAAGAGAAGCCGCAGATTATTGCGCAAAAGAACTTGGCTGGACTTTGATTGAATGCGTTCAGAACGGCGATATGAGGTCAATAGAGGATATCGCTACTGACATTTTCAATGTAATATAAGAGACTGTCTCCCCTGTTGATCTGACAAATACGGAAAAGTCTGATTGATTTTCAGCTTACTATCTCAATACATCAAAAAAGCAGTGCTGCACACTAATCGTGCGGTACTGCTTTTTTATGCGGACAGAACCTATGTGATTTTATTTATGAATGATCTAAATCTTGATTTTTCTTTCTGAGCAACGAAACAGCGTCCTCCAGAAACCTTATGTCCTCGTCCGGAAGACCGGTTACGTCCAAAGTTTGCTTTTTATCTTCAATGCCAAGAAGATAATCTGTAGAAACGTGAAATACATTTGAAAGCTTGACAAGAATTTCAGGCGAAGGATAACGCAGTGATTGTTCATAATAGCTTACGGTGGCTTTGGAAAGCCATAGCTTTTCAGCCAATTGTTTCTGAGTCAGACCTGCACTTTGTCTGAGTTCTTTCAGTGTTGTTCCGAAATCAACCATTGTTACACCTCCCGTCAGAATTTAGTTTACCACAAATTTGTATAACTAAATCTGTGTTTCAGGTATAATAATAGTTGACTTTTGTTACTTAATATGTTATAATGATATTATTGAGAAGTACTTCTATAATAATCTGAAAAAGAAAGGTTGATATTTATGAAAAAATCTAATATTGAAGACGTTCCCGAAACTATACAGGAATGGTATCAAAGCACAAATCTTTCACGAAAAGTTTTACTTTTCCTATGTATAGCGGCTATGTCGGTTTTACTTATATTTTTCTTAATAAATATAGCATTTGAGAGCGCTGCTGACGTTTTTGAAATGCTGTTTTCGGTTATTTGGCTTCCTGGTTTGTTATATGGTCCGATTCGTTGGGGGATGGATGTTTAAATGGCTGTGGGAAAAGTTTAAGGCAACGCTGATATTAGCTGTCCCCCTGTTCGTTCTGATAGTCGCTTTTCCGCTTATGGGACTTATGTGTACGGGTTCAGCTTTTATAATAATTGATATGATCCGTTTTATTAAAAAGAAACCTCTTGTTTATTTATGGGAAGTTAAGACTGTTGCGAAAATTTAAAACAATGTTATTATCGCCTATAAACACATTAAAAATATTTTATATATAAAAAACCACGCAGAATTGATCTGCGTGGATATTTTTTGATAATTTGATTGTAAGAGAAATTATCTCTTTGAGAACTGAGGAGCACGACGAGCAGCTTTGAGACCGTACTTCTTTCTTTCCTTCATACGTGGGTCACGAGTGAGGAATCCAGCCTTTTTGAGGGTTGGACGAAGCTCGGGATCAAATTCAAGAAGAGCTCTTGAAAGACCGTGTCTGATAGCGCCAGCCTGACCTGTAACGCCGCCGCCTGTAACTGTACAGATAATATCGAACTTCTCAACATTATCAGTAAGAGCGAGAGGCTGACGAACGATAAGCTTGAGA
Organism: uncultured Ruminococcus sp.; assembly: GCA_905199285.1. GTDB lineage: Bacteria > Bacillota > Clostridia > Oscillospirales > Ruminococcaceae > Ruminococcus. The sequence goes on along the minus strand of CAJKFZ010000010.1, from coordinate 12,934 downwards.
GTTTCAAGACCGAAATAATCGTCAATGCTTCTGCCGTTTATAGTAACATTGCCTGAACCGGGATAAATTCTAACTCTTGCAACGGAGTGCTTTCTTCTGCCAGTTCCATAATAATATTTAACTTTTGATTCGTACATCTGAAGCGCCCTCCTTTAATTAAAGCTCGTAAGCAACCGGCTTCTGAGCAGCCTGATTGTGGTTAGCGTCCTTGTAAGTTCTGAGTCTTTTAAGCTGAGCTCTGCCGAGAGTATTGCTTGGGATCATACCTGTAACAGCGATAGTCATAGCTCTGTCAGCCTGATTAGCCATCATATCCTTATAAGAAATGGACTTGATACCGCTGATCCAGCCTGTATGCCAGTAAAACTTCTTCTGCTCAAGCTTCTTACCTGTAAGGATAGCCTTAGCGCAGTTGATAACGATAACGTGGTCTCCGCAGTCTACATTGGGAGTAAAAGTAGGCTTATGCTTGCCTCTGAGAATATGAGCTGCCTTAGCTGCAACACGACCTAAAGGCTGACCCTCTGCATCGAGGATATACCATGTGCGTGTTACTTCAGCGGGCTTTGCCAGTGTAGTTGACATATTTGTTTCCTCCTGAAATTTAATATAGCGAAGCGGCATATACTCCGCTTCGGAGCGTAATTTTACGCAGCAACAGGAATTATTATACATGATTTTTCAGAGAATGTCAAGGGGAAAATCAAGTTTTTTTTAATATATATCCTATTATCTCTTTGTTTCTCTCTGATTTTCTCTGTTTCTCTCTCGTTCTCACGTTTCATTTCAAAGTTTGGATGTAGAAAAAAACGTTCAAATCGGCTCTGAATATGTGCAAAATCAACACAATCAGCTATAGGGACAAACTTTCCGCATTTTTCCACACAATTATTTCAGGATTGACAATACCGATCAATTAATATATAATATTCTTGATAAGAAATGAGAGAATCGAAATAATATCTCGACAAATAAATAGAAGATAAAATATCTTCGGAAGGGAGAAGCGTATGGATAACGGTGCGGATAATTACCGCAGTTTTCTTGATGGCGATAAAAACGGCCTTGTGGAAATAATCCGTGAATATCGTGACGGACTGATACTTTTCGTCAACGGCTATGCCAAAAATATATGTATAGCCGAAGAGATAGTAGAAGAAGTTTTCATAAAGCTTGCTTTTAAAAAGCCTAAATTTTCCGGAAAAAGCTCTTTTAAAACATGGTTATATTCCATAGGAAGATTTACAGCTCTTGATATCCTGCGCCATAATTCACGCAAAAACGCTTTACCCATTGATGATTTCTATGATATTTCCGATGAGGAAAGTCTTGAGATCAATTATATTAAGGAAGAACAGCGTATAACGCTCCATAAGGCGATCAAAAAACTTAATCCCGATTATTGTCAGGTTTTGTATCTGACCTTTTTTGAGGGATTTGATAACGCCGGAGCTGCTAAGATCATGAAAAAAACAAACAGACAAATTGAAAATCTGATTTACCGTGCGAAAAAAGCTCTTAAAACCGAGCTGGATAGGGAAGGATTCATATATGAAAAATTATGATGAACTTGCCGAAAGAGTGTTCAGAAAGGCAGAGGAACGGATTTTTAAAAGAAAAATCCGTATGATGCGTATAAGACGGGTTTCAATCGCTGTTTCAGGAATGTGCGCAGTCATTCTGGTTATGTTCGGGATATGGAAAAATGATTCTGTAAAAAATGCTTTGAATAATGATTTCAATAATAAAAATCTTATCACAGAAGAATACGATATTCATACTTCAGCAACAGTAACAACAACGACCTTGAAAAGCTTTGAAATTATCCAGACATCGACAGTTGCTTCGTCTGAACCAGTAACGCAAACAACGACAGATATTACTGTTTCTGCATCAGTCTCTTCGACAATGCAGACCACCATGCATACCGCTTTGCCGGAAATTTCGACTGGAGCTGTTACATCGTCTTCAACAACAAAGGCGCAGACAGGTTCAGATACGAACAAAACAACGGGCACTTCTGTCCCGGCGCAAAGCTCTTCGGCAGTGACAACTGAAACAGGCTCTATAGCGACTGAAACAACCTCAAGCAGAATGCCCTCTGTTATAACAACTGCAACTCCTTCGGCATCTGTGACTACTTCAAAAACGTCAACGACCAAAACCTCGGCGTCCACAACAACATCTGTGCGAACCTCGTCACGAACTTCGACGTCCACAACAACTATCAGGACAACGATATGGGCTTCCGAAAGCGGCTCATCGTCTACAACAACTACCACACGTCCTTATCAACCTCCTATAGTTACAGATCCTGACGGCAGAATTCCTGTATACATCGAGTATCCCGACCTCGTAATGCAAGGCGAATCACTGCGTCCGTGGGGAGCTTACGAGTCAACTATCGAGTACATCGGCGTATCAGGTGATCTTGCCGAAAACAGGATAGGCGAATATCTCGAAACAGTCGAAATTACCGACAGATTGGGAAATACGACCATTTCAGCGGAAGTTTACAAGGTAACAAAAATGTCTCCGCTTGTATGCGTTGCCGTAAAAGCCGAGGGCATAAGCGGATACTGCCTGTACAGAAACCGTTACTACACTCCGGTTACTCTCGGCGATATGATAAACGATATGAACCTCTGGGAAGAAGCCGTGGTTACTTCGATAGAGTGGACAAATGCCGAAGAAGGCTGGATAAGAAAAGTTTATATTGATAAAGAAACTGTCTTTGAAAAGCTCCTTACCGATTACAGTATACTCAATGGAGCCGATCTGGAATATAAACTCCCCGCTTTTACCATTTATATTGATATTCCGCTTCTGAACAAAAAGAACGATGTCATTTTTCTGGGAGACAACGGCTATATGGAAACGACCATTGTGGATTTTAACGCTTATTTCAGTATAGAAAAGGCTAACGTTAATGCTCTTATGAATTATATTCTTGAAAATAATTTGTATACGGAATCTCCTGCTGAGTTCGAATAATTACCCGAAAATCGTGCTGTTGTTGATGAACGGCACGATTTTTGTTGTTAAAATGCACAATCAGACTAAACAATATTTGCTGTAATCGACGAAAATGTGCATATTATCAATTTGTACATATTTTAGTAACAAATTATTGAGAAAATGTGGTATAATATTTATATGTATAATGGCTTTTGGCCGTGTGGGATTATATTGCATATTGAAAGGAGTTTTTTATGTCTTACGTTTCAAAACTTAAAAAGGCGGTAACCGGTATCGTCAGCACAGCAGTCATGGCTGCTTCTATACCCGCAATTGGCGCAGGCTCCGGTGTTTCAGCCGCTTCAGACAATAACTATTACGAGGCTCTTGCGCTTTCACTTTATTTCTTCGATTCAAATGCCTGCGGAACAGGTATCACAGGCGGTCCGCTTACATGGAGAGGCGACTGCCATGTTTACGATGCCAAGGCTTCTGTCGGAAGTCTTGACAGTTCGCTCAAATCTATCGTCGATCCTGACGGTGACGGACAAATCGATGTTTCCGGAGGCTGGCACGATGCCGGAGATCATCCGAAATTCAATATAACCATAGGTTTCGCACTCTCCAGTCTCGGTTTGTCGGAATACTTTAACGAGGGAATATATGAAAAGGCAGGCTGCCGTGATCATCTTGAATACGAAATGAGATGGGGCGCAGATTACCTCATGAAAACAACTTTCCTCGACAGCTCCGGAAAAGTTGCAGCTATCGCTCATACCGTTGCCGACGGAAATGTTGATCACAGTATCTGGTCTTCTCCGGAAGTTCAGACTTACGACCGTCCGGTTTACTGGCTGACAGCTTCAAACAATAACTCTGCTGTATGCTGCGAAATGGCTGCTGGTCTTGCAGGAACAGCCTATGTTATGAAAAATTCAGACCCGGCTTATGCCGCTAAATGTATCGAATATTCAAAGGCTCTTCTTGAATTCGGACAGAAGAATGTCGGCAACAATAAAAACGGTATCGAGGGATTCTACAGTACAGATTCTATGTATCAGGATGAAGAGGCTCTTACACAGGCTTGGCTCTGGATTCTCGGCGAAGGAAGCAAGCCTTCACGTGTTCCCAACAACAAGGATTACGGCGGTGTGTATGACGGCTGGATGTATACATGGGATAAGGTTTGGCAGGGCTACTCTGCTCTGATGTATAAGGCTACAGGCGATCAGGCATTCAAAAATGAACTTATCGTTGAAATGAACAGTCAGAAGGGCGGTCTTCAGGAGGGTACTTATAACACCACGCAAAACGACTGGGGAGCTTCACGTTATAACTGCGCAGTGCAGATGGACGCTTACACAGTAGCCGACGGCGACCCTAATTCAAGCTATGCAAAGGCTGCCAAGTGGCAGATGGATTATATTCTCGGCAACAACAATCTCGGCTACAGCTTCCTTCTCGGATACGGCGACAAATGGCCTACTCACATTCACCACCGTGCCGCTAACCCCGGAGACGAAAATCATAAGGACTCTGCCGCCAATCCTTCTGCAAAATACACAAACTACGGTATGCTTGTAGGCGGTATCAACAACAGCGGATATGAAGATCATGCCGACAGATACCAGTATACGGAGGGCGCTCTCGATTACAACAGCTGTTTCGCTATTGCTTGTTCGTATGCGGCAAATCTTTACGGCGGCGACACTTCAACAGTCAAAGAAATTGAGAAGTCCGCTTCCGAAATCAACGACGGATTTAAATTCGGCAATTCAACCCCTGTTGTAACAACTACCACCACCACAACTACAACGACTACTACAACTACTACCACCGCAACTACAACAACGACCACCAGAAATCCGAACATTATAGTAACCTATCAAAGAGTAGTTATTGACAAAAAAGAAATTGAAGTTGGCGAAGTTGCACATATTACTATAGAAGAAATGTTAAATGGTTGGCATTTGTTGACTCCTACAAATAGCTCGCATAGGGTTGTCATTGATTCCGACTGCGTTTCACTTGGCGAGTGGAATAACGGTGTTTTATCTGTAACTGGTCAAAAGACCGGAACAGTTAGATTATCAGTATGGCTTGACTATAACGTAATGATATATAATACTATTGACATCACTGTTAAAGAGAAAACGTCTAACCCCGATACTGTATGGGGCGATGCTAACGGCGACGGTCAGGTAGATATGTCCGATGCTGTTCTTATAATGCAGTCGCTTTCAAACCCCGATAAATACGGTATTAACGGTTCTGACCCGACACATATTACAGAGAAAGGTCAGCTCAACGCCGATGTTTACGAAAACGGCACAAGCGGAATTACAAATGAAGACGCTCTTCAGATACAGAAATTCAAGCTTGAGCTGATACCATCGCTTGACCCAAACGATTATATCGTTATCAATTGAATAATTTAAGGGGGAATGCTCCGGCATTCCCTTTTTATTTTGCCAAAACTTAAGGAAGCGCTGATTAAATCACGCCTGACGGCTTTGTACGTCATCTACTTGCAGATTTTTCGCCATATCACACAAAAACTTCTTGCCATACGGCAGTATGCCTGCATCGTTTTTATGCAATCTGACAAAAAATCTGACAACGTATCTGACGCACAAGATTTAATCAGTGCTTCCTTAAAAATGCACAAATTATTAACAGCGTTTTTAGCAATATGACGAAATTATGTACAAACCGTTAATTTTAAGCATATTGTAATATCTCTGTAACCAAAATGTTACAACTTTGCAGCGTAAACATTGTATAATGAATTTCAGGCGATTAATGGGCAAATAATTATGAAAGCAGTGTGATAATGTGAGAAAAACAAATTCTAAAAAAATTAAAACTATGTTTGTAAGCGGAGCAATAGCTCTTTCGGCTCTTACAGCACCGTTTTCTGCGGTAACTCCCTCATTTACGGCAGATGCAGCTTCCGGTAATGACTATGCAAAGCTTCTTCAGTATTCTCTCTATTTCTATGACGCAAATATGTGCGGAGATCAGGTCAGCGCCAAAACGGCTCTCTCCTGGAGAAGCAACTGTCATACATCCGATTCCGTAAAAGGCGGTTTCCATGATGCGGGCGACCACGTTAAATTTGGTCTTCCAGCCGGATATTCCGCTTCGACTCTCGGCTGGAGCTACTACGAATTCAAAGACGCATTCAATGCAACAGGTCAGACCGATCACCTTAAAAATATTACCGATTACTTCGCTCAGTTCTTTAAGGACAGCACTACTCTCAGCGGAAATACGGTTACTAATTTCGTATATCAGATAGGCGACGGCGACGGCGATCATGACGAATGGTGCGCTCCGGAAGTTCAGGGACCTGCAACCAGAAAAACTTTCAGCACTTCTTCCGGCGCAAGCGATATCGCAGCTTCTTATGCGGCTTCCCTTGCCGTAAACTACGTTAATTTCGGCAACGCCGAGGACCTTAAATACGCAAAGGCTCTTTTCGACTTTTCCACAAAATACAATCAGTGCGCAACAGACGGTCCGAATAATTTCTATGCTTCATGGGATTACTATGACGATCAGGCTTGGGCGGCAGGCTGGCTTTATCTTGCAACAAAAGATAATACCTACAAAAACTTCCTCAACGAATATATGAATACCTCCGGTAAGGGAAAATCCGGACAGGATGGCTGTCAGTGGGGAATTTACTCCACCATGAGCTGGAATAACGTAAGTATGGGCGCAGGAATTCTTCAGGCAGAGATCACAGGCTCTTCCGCAGACTGGAAAAAAGTAACCGACTACCTTAACGGTCATGGTGCAAATTCGAGCAATTATTACTTTGAAAACCAGTGGGGCAGCGCAAGATACAATGCTGCTCAGCAGCTCACAGCTCTTGTTGCAACAAAGCACGGCGCAGCAAATCTGAACGATTGGGCAAAAGGTCAGATGGACTACATCATGGGCAATAAGGGCGTAGGCTCAGCTTCTCCGGTATGCTTCGTTGTAGGTTTTGCAAATAATTCCGCAAAAAATCCTCACCACAGAGCAGCTTCCGGATACAGCAGCTACGATGAAATGGGCGATAATACACAGATAAGCAGCAAGGGACATTCTCTTATCGGAGCGCTTGTAGGCGGACCTGTAGACGAGGGCGGAAGCTATACCGATTCCGTTAAGGACTATACTGCAAACGAAGTAACTATCGACTATAACGCCGCTTTCGTAGGTGCAGCAGCAGGTCTTTATGATGTTTATAAAACAGGTTCAACAGTTTCTTCTATCGAGGGGGTTAAGAAAATCTATAATTCCTCAAGCATCGTAACTCCTCCGACAAGCAGCACTACCACAACAACTACTACAAATGGCGGCAATAAGCCGATCACAACTACTACAACAAACGGAAAAGCCGGAGAATACGAGATCACTCCTAATCAGAAAGTCGTTTACGATCAGAATGCAACCGATAAAATGGTTGGCTGGGAATGGTCGAAATTCAATATTCCCGCAACCGAAAAGGTTCAGAAAGTTGAAGTTAAAATCTCCTCTAATGGCGGAAATATCGGCAAATGGCAGGGCGCTTTCGGTTCATCAACAAGCGTTGCTCCCGATTACTGGACTCAGGGAACCGATATGGAAAAATCCTTCAGCGGAAATACCGGAACTATCACATGGGAAGTTCCTGCTTCAACAGCCAGCATTATCCAGTATAACTACGGCGGAGAGCTTAAATTCGGCACATGGTGGATCGACTGCGGAAACTTTACCATTGATTCCGTAAAGGTTTATACCGACGGAAAAGCTCCCGTTCAATCCAGTTCTTCTACAACTACTACGACCACAACAACAACTACAACAACTACTACAACTCAGAATCCCCCGGTTGGAGTTGTATACGGCGATTCAAACTGCGACAACAAGGTAGATATGTCAGATGCGGTTCTCATCATGCAGTCGCTTTCAAATCCCGATAAATACGGTCTGAACGGCTCTGATCCTACTCACATTACAACTCAGGGACTGATGAACGCCGATTGCCGCACTCCCGGAGACGGCGTGACAAATGAAGATGCTCTTGCTATTCAGAAATTACGTCTTGAACTGATAAGCAGTCTTCCGATCTATTCATAATCATATTGCAACCCGCTCAAGCTGACGTACTTTATGTGCGTCAGCTTGTTTTATGATGATTTACTTTTTGTTATGCTCATCAAACGGTCTTTGTTTCTTTGATTCCCTAAAGTGTAGGAAGATGTCGGATTGCCGACAGAGGATACGGGCGACCGTTGGGAGCAGCATTCCCTTATATAATCTTAATGAAAATAAATGCTGTTACCCTCACTTGACTTTAAATCTGATATAATGTATAATAAATATGAATATACTTGAACATTACGGCGGTGTTTTCAGTTTCAACTTTACAGAAGTATGACCAGAGGGGGAAAAATCTTGGAATATATCGCAGCCGCCGATACTGATATCGGCATTTCAAAAAAAATAAATCAGGACAGTATCTGCGTCAAAAATGCCAGAACACGTCAGGGAAGAGCAGCTCTTATCATGATATGCGACGGCATGGGCGGACTTTCAAAAGGCGAACTCGCAAGCGCAAGCGTTATACGAAGCTTTGCTCAGTGGTTCGATAACGAGCTTCCTTACGAACTCGACTACTGGAACTGGGAGGATGCCGGTAAAAACGTTACAAACCGCCTTCAGGAACTTAATCAGCAGCTTATAGACTACGGCAGCCGCACCGGATTTCAAATGGGTACGACCGCCACGGGAATCCTTGCCGTAAACTCGCAGATGATGACATTTCATGTGGGAGACAGCCGCATTTATAAGCTCTCCTATCGTCTCAAACAGCTTACAGAAGATCACACGTTTGTGAATCGTGAAATAAAAGCCGGACGCATGACTCCTCAGCAGGCAATGCTCGATCCAAGAAGAAATGCGCTTACTCAGTGTATAGGAGTGACCGGAAGCGTTTCTCCGGATATCAGGTTCGGTTCAATCGAAAACGGAGCAAATTATGTGGTCTGCTCCGACGGATTCAGACACGTTATAAACGAACAAGAAATACTGAGCGTTCTTTCTCCCGAACGAATTACGACCAAAAGCTCGATGCAGGCTAAAATCAGAGAGCTGATCGAAACTGTTAAGGCAAGAAACGAGCGTGATAATATTTCCGCGGCAATGTTCAGAGCAGAATTTTAAGGAGCATCAGCAATGACCAGAGAAGAATTAATGGTAATAGCCGCAGCAGCGGTGGTCTTTATAGTAATAAATATTATTATGTGGACTATTATAGCAAAAATTGAAAAAAGAAAAAAGACTAAAGAACAGACATCTCCTGTCGTGAAAACAGCAGAACCCAAAGCTCCGACCGCAGCTTTAACAGAGCCGAATCCAATTAAAACAACTGTAAAAAAGCCGATGCAGATTCCAAGAGAGCCTCGAAGCGATTTCGTTCTTATAGACGATATCGTTATAACTCATACGGATGAATTTATCTGAAAATGAGAATGTATAATCTTTTGTATGTTGTGATATTTATTCAACAATCAATCAGAATTTGTTAATCCAGCCGTTAAGGCTTGATTATATAAAAAGCAAAGATAAAAACGCAACGTGTGTAGCGATACATACAAGAGTCGGTAGGTAGCCCGACCGTCCTGCTTGTCAGGGTAAGTAACCTGCCCCTCCGGGTTGTCCATTCTTTGCTCATTTCAATCAATTAAGGAGGGATTGTCATGGGCAAAGTAAGTGGTAAACTGACAGTGTATTTTGATGAACCGTTCTGGGTAGGAGTCTTTGAAAAAATTGAAGACGGAAAGCTATCCGTAGCTAAAGTGACATTTGGTGCAGAGCCCAAAGATTATGAGGTTTACGAGTTTATTCTAAAACACTATTACAGCTTGCAATTCAGTCCAGCTATAACAACTGTTGTAAAGGAAACCACAAGAAATCCAAAGCGAATGCAGCGTGATGTAAAAAAACAGTTGCGAAGCACTGGGATTGGCACAAAATCTCAGCAGGCTTTGAAATTACAGCAGGAGCAGAACAAACAGGAACGTCAAGTAAAAAGCCGAGAGCAGAAACTGGCTGAAGCCAAGCGAATATTTGAACTGAAACAGCAAAAGAAAAAAGAGAAACATCGGGGCAGATAATGCCTTGTTATATTCTCGCACAAATTCCAATTTGTCTATGAAATTATAAAAAGCCTGAGAAGAAAATAAATCTTCTCAGGCTTTACTTTTTATGAATGTACGGTTATTTAGTTTTCGTTTTATAAAGCATCCAGATTATCTCGGCTGCTCCTATCCCGATAAAGCAGAGCATTGTTTTCATGCCGGGCTTTTTTACTTTAAATCTCGTTATAAAAGCCAATGCGATAAGAATAAGCGCAGCGCCGTAAACTATCGGGAAATAATCCGAACCGATATCACGGTGAAAACTGTAGATAACAGGCAGTATCAGCGCAACGCTTGTAACCGGAAGTCCTTCATAAACCTTTCTTGTATCGTCGGTTTTGGTTTGTCTTTCCTCTTCGGCAACATTGAAATATGCAAGCCGTATAACTGTACAAAGCGGAAAGAACACCAGAATCGGAATATCCGCCCAGCATTTCATGCCGACAGAATATCCGATGACCGACGGCAGAACTCCGAAACAGACTGCGTCGCATAGGGAATCTATCTGTATTCCGAATTTTTTCTCGCATTCAGTGCGGTTTTTCTTCGTTCTTGCAACTTTTCCGTCGAACATATCGCAAAGACCGGAAATCATAAGACAGATTATAGCGTATTCGGGATTAGGCGAAGAGCCGTTTATTCCAAGAGCCAGAAAAACTCCGGCAACCGACGAAATAAGGCTCATGTATGTAAGAATAACCGTATAGTTATAGAAACCAATCATTTTTTTAAGTCCTTAATATTATGCTTTGCTTTTTCTTTTGGCAGAAGTTTTTTTATTCCTTTTTGCAGCGCCTTTCTGACGATTTACACGCATACGCTCCTGACGAGCCTTTTTATCGGCAAGCTTTTTGTAGGCTTCCTCATAGAAATATTCCTGCGAGTTAAGCTCCTCTTCGTTTTCCGAACGCTCTGCACGGATGTAAGTTCCGTCATTCTGCATTATACGAGCCTTAACGTTGTCGTGCATGAGAACGCTGAACATTTCACGAATACGTTTTTTCAGTTTTTCGTCCTCAACAGGCGCAGCTACCTCGACACGGCGGATAGTATTTCTGCTCATATAGTCGGCTGAACCGATATAGATCTTCTGCTCTTTTCCGTCTTTTCCGAAAATGAAAATACGGCTGTGTTCAAGAAAACGTCCCACTATGCTTCTGACGGTGATATTGTCGGTATAACCCTCTACCTGCGGAATAATGCAGCAGATTCCTCTTACAACGAGGTCGATTTTCACTCCTGCCTGCGAAGCTTCCACAAGCTTTTCGATAACGACCTTATCGCAGAGGGAATTTATCTTAGCGGCAATATAGCCGTTTCCGCCATTCTGAGCGATTTTTATCTGCTCGTCCATCATCGCAAGGATCTGCGGTCTGAGAGCAAGCGGCGAGACAAGAAGCTTGTTCGTTTTTTCAACAAACGTTCCGTTAAGCAGTCCGCTGAAAACGGCTTCTGCGTCCTCGGCAATAGCACGGTCGGCAGTAAGGAGCATAAGGTCGGTGTATATAGCGGAAGTTTTTTCGTTGTAGTTACCCGTACCTATCTGGGTGACATAATCATATCCGCCGCCCTGAGCCTTTCTTGTGATAAGAAGAAGCTTTGAATGCGCCTTGAAATCCTTAGGACCGTAAATGACCTTAACTCCGGATTTCTGGAGTACTTTAGACCACTCGATATTGTTAGCCTCGTCAAATCTTGCCCGAAGCTCTATCATGACAAGAACATCCTTGCCGTGTTCTGCGGCAGTACAGAGAGCAGCGATTATCTTGCTGTTGCGTGCAAGACGGTATAATGTTATCTTTATGGACGCTACTTTCGGATCGTCGGCAGCTTCCTGAAGAAGCTTCACGAATGAAAGGCTCATTGATTCAAAGGGATAGCTTAAAAGCATATCCTTTGCCTTTATCTGCGAGAAAATTGATTTTGATTCCGAAATTGAAGCCGGTCTCTGCGGCGAACGCTGGATATAGTGAAGCTTTGGGTTCTCATCAAGCTCCTGAAGAGCGAAAAGGTAAGAAAGATCGAGCGGAATTCTTGAGGTAAAAACACGGGAATTCTTTATCTTCAGCTTTTTGCAGATGTAATCGAGCGCATCACGGGAAAAATCGTCGGAAATTTCAAGACGGACAGGCGCAAGCTTTTTGCGGTTTGCGACAAGCTCTTCCATACGGTCACGGAAGTCGGCTCCCTTACCGGAAACCATAATATCGGCATTTCTCGTAACTCTGATAAGCGCACGGTCGATGACCTTATAATTCTTGAACATAAGATGAGCAAAATGAAGTACCACCTCTTCTTCAAGAACAAAGCGTTTTCCGCCGTTTCCGAGAGGTATCATACGGTCACGGTTTTCAAAGTTCACAGGTATAATGCCGATAGCGACATCCTTTTTCGCATGAAGCTGAACAGCGGCATAGATCTCCTTATTTTTGAGGAAAGGGAATGGCAGGGCATCGTTTACTACGATTCCGGAAATAAACGGCTTTATCTCACGCTTGAAATAAAGTTCCAAAAACGCAAGCTCGTCCTTTGCGGCATTTTCAACACTTACGTGTTCAAAGCCGAATTCCGACAGCTCACCCATAGTTTTGCGGTAAGCCTCTTCAACGGACGGCTGAAGTCTGCGGACTGCCGTAAAAACAGCGTCAAGCTGCTGCGCCGGAGTCATATTGGTTCGGCTGTCCTTCTTCTTTTTATCTGTTTTAGCCGCATCGGTGAGCGAACCGACACGAACCATAAAAAATTCATCAAGATTATTTTGATATATAGCGGAAAAAGAGAGCCTTTCAAGAAGCGGATTC